>DATLNE010000049.1 GCA_035536915.1 Acidimicrobiales bacterium | reverse complement strand
CGTCGGCTCGTCTCGGCCACTTCGACTTCGTGGTCTGCGGCCAGGGCCTTGGCGATCACGACCCGCGTCCTGGCGGTGACCGAGGACGCCGACGCGTTCACGACGAGGAGGACCTTCAACGGCCTCGGCTTACTCCTCGGATGCGTTCTGGCGGAGTTGGGTCAGGCTGCGGGCCAGCAATCGCGAGACATGCATCTGGGAGATTCCGAGTCGGGTCGCGATCTCGGATTGCGTCAGACCCTCGAAGAACCGCAAGTGCAGGATCTTCTGTTGGCGCGGCGGCAACTGGGCGATGAGGGGGCTGAGGGACACCCGATGCTCGACGTCGGCCATCGAGTCGTCGTCCTCACCGATGGTCGAGCCCAGCGACCCGCCCTCCTCCCCAGTGACCGGAGCGTCGAGGGAGGTGAAACGGTAGGCCTGCCCGGCCTCCATGGCCTCGAGCACCTCTTCCTCCGAGACTGCCGCGGCTTGGGCGATCTCGGGGATGGTGGGTGAACGCCCGAGGTCCTGGTTGAGGGTGTTGACCAGCGTGGCCAGTCGCAGGTGGAGCTCCTGCATCCGGCGCGGCACCCGCACGGCCCAGCCCTTGTCCCGGAAGTGTCGCTTCAGCTCGCCGACGATCGTGTGGGTGGCGTAGGTCGAGAACTCGAGCCCCCGCTCGGGCTCGAACCGGTCGACCGCCTTGATCAACCCTGTCGATGCCACCTGGACCAGATCATCGAGAGGTTCGCCGCGGTTGTTGAAGCGTCGGGCGAGGTACTCGGCCAGGCCGAGGTGGGCCTCGATCAGCGCGCTTCTTGTCTTTTCATCGCGGGAACCGGCGAAGGCGACGAACATGTCGCGCAACTCCTGGCGACGCTCGGCGTCGAAGGCCACGTCAGACCTCGATGCGCCGTTTGAGCAGGCGGAACGATGGGGCCCCGTCGGTAGTCGTCAGCGCGTGCTCGTCGGCGACGGCGTCGAGGATCAACTCGGATAGTTCGGTCAGGCCGGCGGTGGGCAGCCCGTCGTCGAACGCGCCCGTCCCGACCACTTCGAGGCTTCGCTCGTGCACCGAGTACGTCATCGACACGGTCCCGGGGCGTCCCCTGGTCCCCATTAGACCGAAGAGAAGCTCGTCGATCGCGATTCGGAGGTCGTCGATCTCGTCGAGTGTGAACGAGAGCCGGCTGGCCAAACCCATAGCCGTGACCCGGGCCAGGCGGAGGAACTCCGGATCGGCCGGCATCACTAGGCGCACCTGGTCGGGCATGGCTTCGGAAGGTACCACCGGAGCAGGAGTCCGGTCCGGCCCCAAATTGGTCCACCAACGAGGGGCAGGCGAGAATCGGCGCCATGAACGTCGTCGTCTGCGTCAAGCAGATCCCAGATCCGGCCTCGCCGGGACGCCTCGACCCGGCCACCAACACGCTGGTGCGAGAGGGCAAGTTGATCCTCGACGACTCCGACGCCTACGGAGTGGAGATGGCGTTGCAGTTGGTCGACAAGGCCGGCAGTGGCGAGGTGACCCTTGTGTCGATGGCCCCGAACAACGAGGTCAGCGGTCTCCGCACCGCGTTGGCGATGGGAGCCCACAAAGCGATCCTCGTCTCCGACGATTCGCTCAAGGGAGCTGACGCGCTCACGACGGCCAAGGTCCTCGCCGGCGCGATCGGACGGGCCAGCGCCGACCTCGTACTGGCCGCCACCGAGTCGACCGACGGCTACACCGGCACCACGCCGGTGCAGATCGCCGAGTTGCTCGGGCTGCCGTCGGTGACCTTCGCCAAGCACGTCGAGATCGACGGCTCCACCGTGAAGGTCAACCGCCAGACCGAGGAGGGCTTCGACGAGGTCGAGTGCCCGCTGCCGGCCGTGGTCACCGTGACCGCCGGCGTGGTCGAGCCCCGGTACCCGTCGTTCAAGGGGATCATGGCGGCCAAGGGCAAGCCGGTCGACACCCTCAAGGTCGGTGACCTCGGCATCGAGGCGCCCGCCGTCGGCCAGCAGGTCACCGACGTGGCCGCCGCCGAAGAGCGCCAGGCCGGCGAGATCGTGGTCGACGAAGGCGACGCCCACGAGCGCATTGTCCAGTTCCTCGAATCCCTGAAGGTGATCTGAGCCATGGCATACGACAAGGTCTGGGTGCTGGCCGAGGTGGCGGAAGGCAAGCCCACCGGCAGCACGTTGGAGTTGCTCACCAAGGCTCGCGAGATCGCCTCGACGGTCGAGGCGTGGACGTGGGGCGGCGAGGCCGCAGCCGTGGCGTCGACACTGGGCGCCTACGGGGCCACCAAGGTCTACGACGTGGGCGACCTGGGCGGCGCGCTGGCCGGCGTGCCCGTGGCCGCGGCCATGGCCGCCGAGGTGCAGGGCGGCAACAAGCCCGACGCCGTCATCTCCGCCACCAGCTACGACGGCCGCGACATCGCCGGCCGCCTGTCGGCCAAGCTCGACGTGGGCGTGCTGACCAACGTCGTCGGGCTGTCGGGCGACGGCACCAGCGAGCACGCCGTGTTCGGTGGCACCACCGTGGTCAAGGCGGCCTTCACCAACGACACCCCGCACATCTTCCTGGTGCGGCCCAAGTCGTTCGCGGCCGAGGAGAGCGGGGGCGGCGCCCCCGAGGTCACCTCGGTGACGGCCCCCGACGCCGGTGCCACCAACGCCGCCAAGGTCATCCAGCGCCACATCGAGGAGCGCACCGGCCCCAAGCTCGACGAGGCGGCCGTGGTCGTGTCGGGCGGGCGCGGCCTGGGCGAGGCCGAGAAGTTCGACATGGTCGAGCAGTTGGCCAAGCTGCTCAAGGGGGCGCCCGGCGCCTCCCGCGCCATCGTCGACGCGGGCTGGGTGCCCTACTCGTACCAGGTGGGCCAGACCGGCAAGACGGTGAAGCCCACCGTCTACATCGCCTGCGGCATCTCTGGCGCCACCCAGCACATGGTGGGCATGAAGGGCGCTAAGAACATCATCGCCATCAACAAGGACCAGGAGGCGCCGATCTTCTCGATCGCCGACCTCGGCATCGTGGGCGACGTGCACAAGGTGCTGCCCAAGCTCCTGGAGGCCTTGCAGGGCCGGGCCTAGGCTCCGCCCCCATGGGGGCTTGGAAGAACTGGGCAGGGAACCAGCAGTGCGCGCCGGCGCGGGTCGAGCACCCCGCCGGCGCCGCCGCGTTGGCGGACGTGGTGCGCTCGGCCTCGCGAGTGAAGGTGGTGGGGTCGGGGCACTCGTTCACCGACATCGCCGTCGTCCCCGACGGCGGGGTGCAGGTGGTGCTCGACCGGCACTCGTCGTTGCTGTCGGTCGACCGCTCGTCGGGACGGGTGACGGCCCAAGCGGGCATGACCTTGCTGGCGCTGAACCGGGCCTTGTCGGCGGTGGGGCTGGCGTTGCCCAACCTGGGCGACATCGCCTACCAGACCGTCGCCGGGGCGGTGTCGACGGCAACCCACGGCACGGGCATCGGCTTCGGGGGCATCGCCACGCAGATCGTCGGCCTGGAGTTGGTCGCGGCCGACGGGACTGTGGTGCGGGCCTCGGCCGACGAGGAGCCTGAGGTGTTCGCCTGTGCGCGGGTGGGGCTGGGCGCGCTGGGCGTGTTGTCGTCGGTGACGCTGCAGTGCGTGCCCGCCTTCCGGTTGCAGGCGGTGGAGGAGCCGATGCGGCTGGGCTCGGTGCTGCGGGACCTCGACCGCCACGTCGAGGAGAACGACCACTTCGAGTTCTTCTACGTGCCGCACACCGACTGGGCATTAACCAAGCGCAACAACCGCACCGACGCGCCGGTGGGAGGGATGCCCCGGTGGAAGTGGCTGCGCGACAAGGTGCTCATGGAGAACGTCGCCTTCGGCTCGGTGGTGCGCCTGGGGCGGCGGCGGCCCTCTTTGATCCCGCGGCTGGCCACTGCGCTGCCGTCGAGTGGGCGGACCGAATACGTGAAGCCCAGCCACGACGTGTTCGCCTCGCCCCGCTGGGTCCACTTCTACGAGATGGAGTACTCGGTGCCCCGGGAGGCAGGGGCCGAGTGCCTGCAGCGGGTGCGGAAGTTCATTGACGACTCCGGGCTGCGCATCTCGTTCCCCATCGAGGTGCGCTTCACGGCGGGCGACGACATCCCGCTGTCGACGGCCTACGGCGGCGAGCGGTGCTACATCGCCGTGCACGTGTACCGGGGGATGGAATACGAGCGGTACTTCCGGCACGTCGAGAAGGTCATGCGCTCAGTGGGCGGGCGGCCCCACTGGGGCAAGCTACACTACCGCACGGCAGAGGACTTGGCACCGGTCTACCCGGAGTGGGACCGCTTCCAGGCCGTGCGCCGCAAGCTCGACCCCGACGGCAAGTTCGCCAACGCCTATTTGGATCGCGTGCTCGGGTCGGTACCGTGAGCGCATGATCCGTCGCCTTGTCCTCGTCGCTGCCGTACTGCTGGCGTCGTGTTCCGACGACAAGGGCGACGACGTGCGCCTCTCGGCGGACGAGAGCACCACCTCGACGAGCGAAGAGACCACCACGACCAGCGAGGCGACGACCACCACCACGGCAGCGCCCGTGGTGACCACGGTCAAGGCTCCGACGACGACGGCCAAGCCGACCACGACGACGTCGACGATCCCGGCGAGCATGGCCAAGGTGACGGTGGTCAACAACTACCCGGCGTCGATGGTGGTCAACGTCAACGGGGTGAAGGTCACGGTGGCCGCCAACTCCCGCAAGGGCCCGTTCGGCGTGAAGCCGGGGGCGACAGACGGCAACGACGTCATCACCTTGGCCCGCTCCGACGACCCGACGTGCGGGACCGGCGGGGCCGACGGCTACTTCGCGGCGGGCGGCACCTACGAAGTGACAGTGATCGTGTCGGCACCGTCGGGCTGCAACAACGGCAAGCCCAGCCCCGGCGGACGGGTGAACCCCGGCAACAAGGGCGTCTGAGTCAGGCGGCGTCCGAGGCCGAGACGGCGAAGGCTCGCCCGGTCTCGGGGTCTTCGACGGCGAGGCGGAGCGACCAGCCGGTGACCGGTTCGCCCGCGTCCCACAGGAACCAGCGCAGTTCGTGCACCAGTTCGCCCAGTTCGTCGGGCGCCAGTGGCCAGTCGTCGAGGGAGTCGCCGACGGCGGCCACCGTCCACCAGGCGGCGAAGCGGCCCTTGGCCATGCCGCGGCGGCGGCCGTGGGCGCCGCCCGAAGCGGCCGTCCACGCCATGTGGGCCAAGGCGTCGGCGGGCTCGATCGATGCGAGGCGCACCGTCGGTGGCCCAAGCGCCGCCACGGCCGCCGCCGCGTCGCCCTCGACGGCGGCCGCTTCGGCCCGGCCGTTCGACTCGGTGAGCCACGCCTCCGCCAGTTCGGTCAGCGCCCGCGCCGCTTCTGGCACCGAGATCACGCCTCCTGCAGCGTGATCTCGGTGCCAGAACGAGGAGGGGGGCGGTGGGGCGGGGAAGTCGGCTTTGTCGGCCCGGTAGTCGGCCACCGGGTAGGCGGGCTCCCAGTCCTGCAGCGCCAACGGCAGCTCGAACACCGGCTCGACGTCGGCGCCGGTGAGGTCGTCGCCCCGCACCACCCGTTCGTATGCCGCCAGCGCGGCCACCGGACCCGCGGGCGCATGCGGCGCCAAGTCGTCCCACGTGTGCGTCGACGCCGCCACCTCGGGCAGCGGGCCGAGGGCGAAGCGGCCGGTGCCCGGCACCAGCATCTGCGCAGCCCACGGCGCAGGCGCTTCCAATGCCAGCCGGTACTCGGCGTGGGCGGCCACCGGCCACAGTTGCTTGCCCCGTGCCATGGCGGCCCGGCACAGGTCGCGCAACGACAGCAACCCGTCCCACTCGCGCACCGAGCACAAGCGGTCGACCTCGCGGGTGAGGCCGTCGATGTCGTCGAGGTTCAGACCAGCGGCCACGGGTACGCCCTGTGCCCCGGCGGGGGATCGGGGAAGACCGGGTGCTGCACCACCCAGCACGCCCGTTCCACCAGTGCTTCGATCTCGGCGGGGTGCAACAACTGCTCCAGGGCTGCGGGCGGCGACGCGGCCATGCGCGCCAGGTCGGCCAGCAAGGGCGCTTCGACCGCTTGCCCGGCGAAGTCCCAGATCACCGTGCGCAGCTTGGGCTCGACGTGGAACG
Organism: Acidimicrobiales bacterium; assembly: GCA_035536915.1. NCBI lineage: Bacteria > Bacillati > Actinomycetota > Acidimicrobiia > Acidimicrobiales > Acidimicrobiales bacterium. The sequence goes on along the minus strand of DATLNE010000049.1, from coordinate 81,895 downwards.
ACAAGCCGTTGTCGATGCCCCAGATGCGCCCGTCGTCGCCCAGGAGACAGTGCCCGCCCTTGCGGTCGGCGTTGTTGGCCACCAAGTCGAAGGCTCCGATGGTGCGCAGGCACTCGTGGTGGTCGGGCTTCTCCAGCAAGGTGAAGTAGTGCTCGGAGAAGTCGGCGGCGATGAACCGCTGGTACGACCCCACGCCGAACGGCCCGTCGTGGCGCAGCACGGTCTCGGGCACGACGTTCCAGCCCAGCGCGGCCGACAGCTCGTAGGCCGCCACCTCACGGAGGAAGAGGCCGTCGGGGAAGTCCCACAGCTCGCGCTCGCCCCGGTGCGGCTTGTAGACCGCGGGCATCTCTACGTCGTCGAGCGTCAGCGTCACCAGGAAGGTGGCGTTCGAGCTCCACGGCATGCGGCCTTGGAGCGCCACCTCGCCGGAGGCGAGGACGGTCAGAGCGTCGGCGGCCGGTGCCCGTTCGTCCGCGGACACGCGTGGCCCTTCGGGTCGAGGGGGTAGCCGCAGAGCGGGCACGGCGGGCGGCCCGCCTCGACCAGCTGCGTGCCCCGGATGGCGAGGGCGGCTACCTGTTCCCGGCTGACGAAGAAACGAGCCTCGCCGGCGTCCTCGTCGTCCATCGCCACCTCTTCCGCCACCAGGAGGAACCGGTCGATCTCCTCGTCGTAGGTGATGCCCAGGGTGCCGATCACCCACTCGGCTACCACCGGCTCTTCGAGGTCGAGGTCCTCGGGGAGGTGGCCGGGCCGGGCCATGCCCTGCAGCAGCTCGCCCAGGTAGGTGGCCAAGGCCGCCACTTGCGACTTCTCCAGCTTGAGGGTCACCAGGTCGGGGCCTTGGCGGGCCTGGAGGAAGAAGGCGCGCTGGCCCGGCGGCCCCACGGTGCCGATGGTGATGCGGTCGACTGCTGTGAAGTCGAACGACGAGCTCATGGCTACGACGGCTTCAGGTCGGTGAGGTCGCCGACCAGGTTCACGCCGAGCACGGCGGGGCCCTCGCCGAAGTAGGCGATGGCGGTCACCGAGCACGGCGACACGACGATGCGCTGGAACAGGTCGAGGTGGGTGCCGAGGGCGTCGGCCACCGCCGCCTTGATGGGGTCCGCGTGCGACACCAACACGATGGTGCGGCCCTCGTGCTGCGCCCGCAGCCGGGCCGCCGTCGAGGTGATGCGGGCCTGCATCTCGTTGAACGACTCGCCGTTGGGGAAGCGGAACCCGCTGGGGTACCGCTGCACCGTCTTCCACTCCGGCAGCTTCATCAGGTCTTTCAGCGCGGCGCCCGTCCAGTCGCCGAAGTCGCACTCCGACAAGCCCTTGTCGACCTTCACCTTGAGGCCGAGCGCCTTGGCGATGGGTGCGGCCGTCTCGCGCGCCCGCTCCAACGGCGAGGCGTAGACGGCGGCCACGTCGGCCAGCGCGGCGATGCGGGCGGCGGCGGCCTCGGCCTGACGCGTGCCTTCGTCGGACAGGTGCAGCCCCGGGGCGCGGCCTGGCAACACGGCACCGGTGGTCGGGGTGCGGCCGTGGCGGACGAACAGGGCGACCGTGAACGGCGGCTGCTTGGGGCGTCTCGGCATGGGCGGCGACCAACCTACTCTGGCGCCGTGGCTGCGCCCGACTCGCTGGAACGGGTCACCGCCGAGGTCGTGGACTGCTTCGCCTGCCCCCGGCTGGTGGCGTGGCGCGAACTGGTGGCTACAGAGAAGCGGGCGTCGTTCGCCGACGAGGAGTACTGGGGCAGGCCCATCCCCGGCTGGGGTGATCCCGCCGCCCGGCTGCTCGTCGTGGGCCTCGCCCCTGCTGCCCACGGAGGCAACCGCACCGGGCGCATCTTCACCGGCGACCGTTCCGGCGACTGGTTGTTCCGCGCCTTGTGGCGGGCGGGCTACGCCAACCAGCCCACAAGCGTGCGCCGCGACGACGGGCTGGAACTGACCGACTGTTACATCGCCGCGGCCGTGCGTTGCGCACCGCCCGCCAACAAGCCCACGCCCGACGAACGCGACCGTTGCCTGCCCTACCTGGCCCGCGAACTGGCGTTGCTGCGCGAGGTGCGGGTGATCGTGGTGCTCGGGCAGTTCGGCTACGACGTCGCCGCCCGACTGCTGGGCCTGCGCCCCAAGCCGCGGTTCGGCCACGGCGTCGAGGTGCCGCTGCCCGACGGCCGCACGATCGTCTGTTCGTACCACCCCAGCCAGCAGAACACCTTCACCGGCACGCTGACCGAGGACATGTTCGACGCCGTCTTCACGCGGGCCCGTCAGCTGAGCGCCAGCACCTCGCCCACCGCGTAGGCGACGGCGGTCAGGCCCAGGAACCCGGCCACCGCCAAGCGCAGCCTGCGGTCGCCCGCCCGGATGGCGAGCGCGGCGCCGAGGCGGGCACCGGGCACCACGCCCAGCGACAGGAAGGCCGCCGTGCGCCAGTCGATGTCGCCGAACAGCGCGTGCGTGATGGTGCCGGGCACGGCGAAGATGCCGACGCAGGCCAACGAGGTGGCGATGGCCGTCTTCAACGGGATGCGGGCCAACTCGGTGAAGCCGGGCACCATGGCCACCCCGCCGCCGATGCCGAGCAGCCCCGACAGCAAGCCTGCGGCGGCGCCGATGCCCACAAGGACGGCGGGCCGGTCGTGGCGGCGGTCGGGCGGGGCGGGCTGGTCGGGAGCGGCCACTGCGTCGGTCTCCGGCGCCCCCGGGGTGCGGGGCGTCTTGGCCATGCGCCATGCCGTGAACCCCAACAGCACGGCGGTGGCGATCATGAGCCAGTGGCCTTCACCGGGGATCACTTTCGACAACAACGAACCGGCGACAGCGGTCACGATGCCCGCGGGCGCCGCCCACGCCACCACGTCCCAACGGATGATGCCCTCACGGGAGTAGCGCCACGCGCCCGTCGCCGCGCTGGGCAGGACCGAGGGAAGGGTGGTGCCCACGGCGAACGCCGCGCTCACCCCGAGCAGGCGGATGGCGGGGGTGGAGATGACGGCGCCGCCCACGCCGAAGGCCGCCGACAGGACACCGGTGCAGACGCCCGCCAAGAACGTCAGGACCGCATGGAGCACGTCGGACGGCATCATCGGCCGCGTGTCTAGCCCACCGGTGCGATGCTGAAGCGATGTCCGGGACTTCCCACCTCGAGCGGCTGCGGACGACCGGCCGCGACCTCGTGTCGCTCGTGAGCGGCGCCGATGCCGCCGACCTGCGCCGCGACCCCGCCCCCGACGAATGGTCGGCGGCCACCGTCGTCGCCCACCTGGCCGACGCTGAGTTGGTGTGGAGCGTGCGCCTGCGCATGATCGTGGCCGACGACCGCCCCTCGCTCACGCCCTTCGACGAGAACTCGTGGGCCGAGCGCTTCGGCGACCTCGACGAGGACGTGCGCGACACGCTGCAGCGGTGGCGGGCGCTGCGCGACAGCAACCTCCGGCTGCTCGACTCGCTGGTGGAGGGGGAGTGGGAGCGCACCGGCTCACACCCCCAACGCGGCGTGCTGTCGGTGACGGCGTTGGTGAAGGCGCAGGCCGAGCACGACCGCGCCCACCTCGACCAGATTCGCGCCGCGCTGGCCACCTCGTAGCTCCGGGTGACCGCCGCCGGCCTCCTCGACCAGTACCGCCGAGGCCAGGTGTCGCCGGTGGAAGTGGTGGCCGCGGTGGAGGAACGGGCGGCCGAGGTCGAGCCCACCTTCAACACGCTGACGGCAACAGCCTTCGAGCAGGCCCGCGCCGATGCCGCGGCGTCGGCCGCCCGCTATGCCGAAGGGCGGCCCCTGCCGCTCGACGGCGTGCCCGTTGTGGTCAAGGACATGATCGACACCGCCGGGCTGCGCACCACGTACGGGTCGAAGATGTTCGTCGACCACGTGCCGCACGACGATGCCCCGGTGGTGGCCGCGCTGCGCGCCGCAGGCGCGGTCGTCGTCGGCAAGGCCGCCACCCATGAGTTCGCCTGGGGGATCACCACCGACAACGCCCACTTCGGCCCGACCCGCAACCCCCGCTCGCCTGCCCACGTGCCGGGCGGCTCCAGCGGTGGGTCGGGCGCTGCCCTGGCGGCAGGGCTGGTGCCCTTGGCGCTGGGCACCGACACGGTGGGGTCGGTGCGCATCCCGGCGGCGTTCTGCGGCGTGGTCGGGTTGCGGCCTACCTACGGCCTCGTCGACACCACCGGCGTCTTCCCGCTGGCGCCGTCGTTCGACGTGGTGGGACCGATGGCCGCCACGGTGGCCGACGTCCGCCTGCTGCTGGGTGCGATGGCGCCCGTCGGCGGGGCGCGGGCCTCGGCTCGCATCGGCGTGTGCCCCGACCTCGACCAACTGCCGCTCGGCCCGTGGGCACGCGCCGGGCTCGACGCCGCGTTGCGCCTCGCCGGCGATGTCGCCACCGTGGCGTTCCCCGATGCGCCGCCGCTGTTCGAGACGGCGTCGACCATCGTGTTGGCCGAAGCGCTGCACACCCATCGACGCGCCGGCCTGTGGCCCAGCCGAGCCGACGACTACAGCGACGAGTTGCGGCCCCGCTTCGCCTCGGCCGAGGCGGTCAACCTGCCGCGGTACCTGGACGCCCAGGAGGCCCGACGCCGGCTGATGCGCACCGTCGCAGGGCTGTTCGAGGAAGTCGACGTCCTCCTTTCCGCAGTGTCGACGGTGGCGCCGTTGCCCATCGGCGCCGATCCCACGGGCTTCCGCGAAGCGGTCATGACGTGCACCGCGCTCCAGAGCCTGTGCGGCCTGCCCGCCTGCGTGGTGCCGGTGGGCGTCGATGCCGAAGGGCTGCCGACTGCCGTGCAGGTGACCGGTGCTTGCGGCGCCGACGCCCTCGTGCTCGATGCCGCCGAACGCCTCCAATCGCACTTACAGTAAGCCTTGACTGTTTACGGTAAGTAGGCGCACAATGGCAACGTGCCCGCCGCTGCCCGTCCCCGTCGCACCCAGGAAGAGCGCCGGGCCCAGACCCGCACCGCCTTGCTCGACGCCACCGTCGACTGCCTGGTCGACCTCGGCTTCGCCTCCACGACGACCACCGAGGTGACCCGGCGGGCGGGCGTGTCGGTGGGCGCCTTGCTGCACCACTTCCCCAGCAAGGCCGACCTGCTGACGGCGGCCGTGGCCCACGTGCTCGACCGCCGCCAGGACGAGTTCCGCAAGTCGATGGCCAACCTCGACCCCGGCGCCGACCGGGTCGACGCCGCCATCGACCTGTTGTGGTCGAGTTTCTCGGGACCCACGTTCGTGGCGTGGCTCGAACTGTGGGTCGCCGCCCGCACCGACCCCGAGCTGGCCGAGGTGGTGGCTGCGGTCGACGAGGACTTCGTGCGCACGTCGAAAGAGCTCTACCGAGAGCTCTTCCCGCCCGAGGAGTACCCGCGCGTCGGCCTCGACACCTTGCCGTTCGTGTTCGCCGTGATGGACGGCGCCGCGCTGCAACGGCTGGTGCCCCACGGCGAGGACGCGGATGCAGTGATCGACATCTTGAAGACCCTTGCCCGGCTCGCGTTCCTGCGTGAGCCCGGCGGACAGGAGGCGGAATGAGCACGGCAATCAAGGACGAGGCCTGGTACGCGCTGCTCGACCGGCTGAACGAGCAGTCGGTGACCAAGCACTTCGATGCCTACGCCGACATCGACTGGGACAGCGAGGAGATGCGCCTCGACCCCGAGGACCCCCGCTGGGAGCTCAGCGCGGAGGACCCGCTCAGTCGTACCGAGTGGTACCGCTCGTTGCCTGCACCCGCTCGTGCCCGGCTGGGGTGCGAGATGACGGCGTCGAAGATGAAGACGGGGCTGCAGTTCGAGAGCAGCCTCAAGCGTGGGTTGCTGGAGTTCGCCGAGGGGCTGCCCAACCGCTCGCCCGAGTTCCGCTACGCCTACCACGAGGTGATCGAGGAAGCGCAGCACGCCCTCATGTTCCAAGAGTTCGTGAACCGCTCCGGCTTCGACGCCGCCGGGCTCGGCGCCCTCGAACGGTTCGGCGCTCGCTTCGTCGTGCGGATCGCCCGCCGCTTCCCGCCGTTGTTCTTCGTGTTCGTGCTCGGCGGCGAAGACCCCATCGACTTCGTGCAACGGCGCAGCCTCCGCCGCGACGACCTGCACCCGTTGCTCGAGCGCATCATGCGCATCCACGTCACCGAAGAGGCCCGGCACCTGTCGTTCGCCCGGCATTACCTCAAGCGCACCGTGCCCGCCCTCGGGCCGGCGCGCCGCGCCGTGCTGGCGGTGGGCGCACCGATGATCCTCGCCGTGATGGCGCAGCTCATGCTGCAGCCGTCGTCGCAGATCGTGCAGCGCCACGGCATCCCCAAGGCCGTCATCGACGAGGCGTACCGGAAGAACCCGGAGCACAAGCGGGTGACCGGCGAGTCGCTGCAGAAGGTGATGACGTTGTGCAAGGAGCTGGGCCTCCTCCGTCCGCCGTTCGGGCGGCTGTGGCGGGCCCTCGGCCTCCGACCTTCGTGAGCGACGAGGGGCGGGCCCGCCTGCTCGCCGCCTTCCTGGCTGCTGCCGGGGTGACCCACTTCCTCGTGCCGCGGACCTACGACGCCATCGTGCCCGCCGCCCTGCCGGGCTCGCCCCGGGCCTGGACCATCGGCAGCGGCGTGGCCGAGCTCGCCTGTGCCGCCGCGGTCGCCCATCGGCGCACGCGGCGGGTGGGTGCCCTCGCCGCCTTCGTGCTGTTCGTCGCCGTGTTCCCGGCCAACGTGAAGATGGCGATCGACTGGCAGGACGAGGCCTGGCCCCGCCGAGTCGGCTCCCTCCTGCGCCTGCCCCTGCAGGTGCCGTTGCTGATCTGGGCGTGGCGGGTGGCCCGCGCCGGCCGACGGCCGGAAGATGCGGAGGAATCGCGCCGTTTTCCGGCGCGGTTCGGACGCAACTTCGGCAGTGGCGGCGGGGGTGGCGGCGGCCGGCCGGGGTAGGGGCGGGCGCCACCGGGTACGGCTGGGGAGGAACGCACTGCGCACCCACGGCACTGAGAACAGGAGAACCATGATCGGCTTCATCGTCTTCGGATTGGTGGTGGGCGCCCTTGCCCGGTTGCTGGTTCCCGGCCGCCAAAGGCTGTCGCTCGTCGCCACCCTCGTGCTCGGCCTGGTGGGGTCGATCGTCGGCGGTGTGGTCGCCAACGCCCTGGGCACCGGCGACATCTTCGAGCTCAACTTCCTCGGCGCCGTGGTGGCCATCGCCGCGGCCGTCGTGCTCATCGTCATCGGCGAACGCGTGAGCCAAGCCCGCACCTGACGGTGTGCCCTTAGTTGTAGGGCAACTTCCGATCTTCACGGCCCGCCACGGGTGTTTGGCTGGCGGGACCGTGGAGACCCTCGAGCAGTTCCGCACCGCCGCCCGCGCCTGGCTCGATGCCAACGTGGCGCGTCGCCCTGACCGCCACGACCACGTCGTGTGGGGCGAGGGCTCCGACTCGGTCGCCCTCTTCAAGAACCTTGCCTACGAGGAGGAGAAGGCCCACATCGACGCCCTCCGTCGCTGGGTGGCGACCAAGGCCGACGCCGGGTTCGCCAACGTGTCGTGGGAACCGCAGTGGGGCGGTCGCGGCCTGCACCCCTCGTACGAGCGGGCCTTCGCCGAAGAGGAGCAGGCCTACACCGTGCCCGAGCCGCACGAGTCGGTCGGCATCACCACCCATCTCATCGCCCCGACGATCCGTGCCATGGGCACGGAGGCCCAGAAGCAGCGCTTCCTCCGCCCCATGCTGCGCACCGACGAGATGTGGTGCCAGCTGTTCTCGGAGCCGGGTGCAGGATCGGACCTGGCCGGCGTGGCCACCCGCGCCGTGCGCGACGGCGACGAGTGGGTGATCGACGGGCAGAAGGTGTGGACCTCGGGCGCCCAGTACGCCGACTGGGGCTACGTGCTCTGCCGCACCGACCCCGACGTGGCCAAGCACAAAGGGCTGACCGCGTTCATCGTCCCCATGGCGGCGCCCGGCGTGGAGGTGCGGCCGTTGCGCCAGATGACGGGCGGCTCGTCGTTCAATGAAGTGTTCTTCACCGACGTGCGCGTGGGCGACGACTTCCGCCTTGGCGAGGTCGGCGCGGGGTGGCTGGTGGCCCTCACCACGTTGAGCTTCGAACGCAACGCGTCGACCGGCGCGCTCAGCACCGGCATGTCGCGCCGGCTCGTGGCCCTCGCCCAGCACCTGGGCGTGGCGGGCGACCCGGTGCACCGCCAGGCCTTGGCCCGGGCCTACACCGCCGACGTGCTCTTGGAGCTCACCGCCCGGCGGGCCACGGCGAAGCTCAACGCCGGGGAGACGCCGGGGCCGGAAGGCTCGATCGCCAAGCTGAGCTGGACCGAAGCGATACGCCTCTACGCCGACGTGGCCTCGTCGCTGCTGGGCCCTCGCCTGGTGGCCGACGCCGGGGAGTGGGGCACCTACGCCTGGTCGGAGCTCGTCCTGGGCATCGCCGGCTACCGGGTGGCCGGAGGGACCGACGAGGTCCAGCGCAACATCATCGGCGAGCGCGTCCTGGGGCTGCCCGGCGAGCCCCGCACCGACCGCATCACCGCCGGGCGCGACGCGCCCCGCTGAGAGGAGCCCACGTGGAGACCGAGGCCATGCGCGTCGAGCGCGACGAGGACGGCGTCGTCGTCGTCACCTTCTCGGTGCCCAAGACGTTGAACTCGATGACGGCGCGGTTCGTCGACGAGCTCGGCGACGTGCTCGAGGAACTGGGGCGCGACGTCACCGTGCGGGCCATCGTGCTCACCGGCGAAGGGCGCGGCTTCAGCTCGGGCCACGACCTCGCCGAGATGGCGGGCGACACCGAGTCGCTGTCGATCCCCGCGGGCTACGAGGTACAGAACGCCTACGCCAGGCTCATCGTGCGCATCAAGGAGACGCCGCACCCGGTCATCGCCGCCGTCAACGGCGTGGCCGCCGGGGGCGGCTTGGCCATCGCCCTGGCCGCCGACACCCGGGTGTGCAGCGAATCGGCGCGGTTCAACTGTGCCTTCGTGCGCCTGGGCATCTCCGGCTGCGACGTGGGCATGAGCTACCTGCTGCCGCGCGTGGTCGGCCCCACCCTCGCCTTCGAGATGATGATGACCGGCCGGCTGGTGGCCGCCCAGGAGGCGCTGCGCAACCGCTTGGTGCTCGACGTCGTGCCCGACGGCGAGGTGGTCGAGGCCGCGGTGCGCATCGCCCGCGACATCGTGCGCAACTCGCCCTTCGCCATCCGCATGACCAAGCAGGTGATGTGGGCCAACCTCGACGCGCCCAGCCTGCAGTCCGCCATCGAGCTGGAGAACCGCACCCAGATGGTCTGCGTGATGACCGAGGACGCCCGCGAGGCGTTGGGCGCCTTCGTCGAGAAGCGCCGGCCCGCCTTCCGCAACCGCTGAGCCCCCGCCTGCGGCGCGTATCTCCAGGGATTGCCCGACTGTGCAGGGCGCGGCGGCATCGTCACACTCACGTGGTCGAGCCTGAGGAGCTTTATGTACGAGATACCGATCGAACGCGGGAAGATCCGGGAGTTCGCCATCGCCACCAAGGCCACGAACCCCGCGTACCAGGGGCCGGATGCGGTCATCCCGCCCACCTTCCTGACCACTGCAGCCATGTCGTGGGAGCCCCCGGGCGAGTTCCCGACCGAGGAGCTCTCCTTCGACATGCGCCGCATCCTCCACGGCGAGGAGGAGTACCTGTTCTTCGGCCCGTTGCCCCGGGCGGGCGAGACGCTCGCCGTGTCGGCCCGGCTGGGTGACCGCTGGGAGAAGGAGGGCAAGCGGGGCGGCACCATGCGCTTCGCCACCCTCGTCCGCGAGTTCCGCAACGCCGCAGGCGACCTCGTCGCCGAGCAGCGCAGCACGCTGGTCGAGACCAGCCGTCCCCCCTCGGAGAGCTGACATGTCCGTCATCGCACCGCAGTCCCTCACCGTCGGCGCCCAGGCCGAGGAGCGCACCTACCCGCCCCTGACCCGCACCGACATCGTGCGCTACGCCGGGGCCTCCGGCGACTTCACACCGCTGCACCACGACCAGGAGTTCGCCGAGAAGGCGGGCTACCCGACCGTGTTCTCCATCGGCATGTACCAGGCGGGCCTGCTGGCCGGCTTCGCCGCCGACTGGCTCGGCGCCGAGAACGTCCGCCGTTTCGCGGCGCGCTTCCGCGAGCAGGTGTGGCCGGGCGACGAGCTCACGTGCGCGGGCACCGTCTCGGCCGTGGAGGACACCGCCGAAGGCCGCCGCGTGGACGTGGAGCTGGAGTGCCGCCGCCAGACCGGCGGCGTGGCCATCACCGCCACAGCGACCTTCGTGCTCCCCGCCTGACCTTTCTCAACCGACCTCACCGAACAGGAGCATCTTCGTGGACCCCATCACCTTCGACGGCCAGGTGGCCGTCGTCACCGGCGCAGGCAACGGGCTGGGCCGCACCTACGCGCTCGAGCTCGCGCGCCGCGGCGCCAAGGTCGTCGTCAACGACCTGGGCATCAACCCTGACGGCACCGGCGCCCAGTCGGTTGCCGCCGACGCCACCGTGCAGGCCATCGTCGACGCGGGCGGCGAAGCCGTCGCCAGCTACGACTCGGTGGCCGACGCCGCGGGCGGCGCAGCGATCGTGCAGCGGGCCGTCGACGCCTTCGGCACCGTCGACATCGTGATCAACAACGCGGGCTACGTGCTCGACAAGAGCTTTGTGAACATCTCGTTCGAGGACCTCGAGAAGATGCTCGACGTCCACCTGCGGGGCGCCTTCTTCGTCACCCAGCCCGCCTTTCGCATCATGCGGGAGAAGGGCTACGGCCGGTTGCTGTTCACCTCGTCGTCGGCCGGCCTGTGGGGCAACTTCGGCCAGTCCACCTACGCGGCGGCCAAGACCGGCCTGCTCGGCCTGTCGAACGTGCTCGCCGTCGAAGGCGCCAAGTACGACATCACCTCCAACGTGATCGCGCCCATCGCCCGCTCGCGGCTGACCGAGGACCTGCTCGGCCCCATGGCCGACGCCCTCGACCCCGAGCTGGTCATGCCGATCTCGCTGTACCTCGTGTCGCGCAACTGCGACGTGACCCACGAGATCTACTCGGCCGGTGGCGGCCAGTACGCCCGTTCGTTCATCGCCCAGACGCCGGGCTGGTTCGCGGGCAAGGGCACGCACCCCTCGGTCGAGGACATCCGCGACCACATCGAGGAGATCCGCAACGAAGCGGGCTACATCGTCCCGTCCGACATCAGCGCCGAGAGCATGGCGCTCCTCGCCAAGCTCACCTAGGAGTGACCGTGTTCGGCATCACCTCCGTCGGCACCTACGTCCCCCAGGGACGCCTCGACCGCTCGGCCGTGGCCGCCGTGCTCGGCTCCTCCGGGGGCAAGGGCACGCGGTCGGTGGCCTCCTACGACGAGGACACCACCTCGCTCGGCGTGGAGGCAGGGCGCCTGGCGCTGCGTTCGGGGGTCGCCCCCAGCGCAGTGCTCTTCGCCACCACCGACCCCGCCTACCTCGACAAGACGAACGCCACCGCGGTGCACGCCGCGCTGGGCCTCGACTCGAGCGCAGCGGCCTTCGACGCCGTCGGTTCGGTGCGTTCGGGCATCGGTGCCCTGCGGTCGGCGCTCGACGCCGCCGCCGCAGGCCGTCCCACCCTCGCCGTGCTCTCCGACATCCGCAACGGGTTGCCGGGCGGGCAGGACGAGGTGCAGGGCGGCGACGGGGCGGCTGCCTTCCTGTGCGGCCGCGACGGAGTGATCGCCGAGCTGGCGGGCGCCGCCTGCTCCACCAGCGAGTTCCTCGACCGGTGGCGCTCGCCGGGCCAGCCCGCCTCCCGGGTGTGGGAAGAGCGCTTCGGCGAAGCGGCCTACGCGCCGTTGGCCGAAGCCGCCGTGGCCGACGCCTGCAAGCAAGCGGGCATCACCATCGAAGCCGTCGACCACCTGGTGCTGGCGGGCCTGCACGGGCGGGCCAACCGGGTCATCGCCAAGAGCCTGGGCGTGCGCAAGGAAGCACTGGCCGACGACCTCACCGGTGTCATCGGCAACACGGGCTGCGCCCATGTCGGCCTGCTGCTGGCCGACGCCCTCGACCGGGCCGAGCCGGGCCAGGTCGTGCTCGTCGTCAGCGTGGCCGACGGCGTTGACGCCCTCGTGTTCCGCACCACCGAGGCATTGCCCGCGGCGCGCGCAGGCGCCGTCGCACTGCGCGAGCGCATCGCCACCGAGACGTCGACCGTCGCCTACCCCATGTTCCTGACGTGGCGGGGCATGCTCAACCGCGAGCCCCCGCGCCGGCCCGATCCCGACCGCCCGGCCGGCCCGCCGTCGTTGCGCAGCGAGGCATGGAAGTTCGGCTTCAGCGGCTCGCGCTGCATCGCCTGCGGCATGCGCCACCTGCCGCCCACGCGGGTGTGCGCCTCGTGCCACGCCGTCGACGAGATGGAGCCCGAGCGCCTGGCCGACCTGCAGGCCACCGTCCGCACCTTCACCGTCGACCGCCTGGCCTTCTCGCTCAACCCGCCCACCGTCATCGTGGTCGTCGACTTCGACGGCGGCGGCCGGTTCCAGTGCGAGATGACCGACGTCGACCCCAGCACCCTCGCCATCGGCGACCGGGTGGAGATGACGTTCCGCCGGCTCTACACCGCCGACGGCGTGCACAACTACTTCTGGAAGGCTCGGCCCGTGCGGGCCGGAGGAGGCAACGACTGATGGCGTCCAACGGCATCCGTGACCGCGTGGCGATCGTGGGGATGGGCTGCACCCCGTTCCGCGAGCACTGGGACAAGGGGGTCGACGACCTGCTCGTCGATGCCTCGCAGGCGGCCTTGGCCTCGGCGGGCGTGACCCACGACGAGATCGACGCCTACTGGCTCGGCACCATGGCCTCAGGCCTGTCGGGCATCACCCTCTCGCGTCCTCTGAAGCTCAAGTACAAGCCGGTGTCGCGGCTGGAGAACTTCTGCGCCACCGGCTCGGAGGCCTTCCGCAACGCGTGCTACGCGGTGGCGTCGGGCGCCTACGACACAGCCATGGCCATCGGCGTGGAAAAGCTGAAGGACTCGGGCTTTTCCGGGCTGACAGGCACGGCGCCGCCCAACGACGGCACCGCTGCGCCGCTGACGGCGCCCGCCATGTTCTCCCTCCTCGCCCCCGCCTACGCCAAGAAGTACGGCGTCGACGCCGAAGAGATGAAGGAGGTCATGACGCGCATCGCTTGGAAGAACCACAAGAACGGCGCGCTCAACCCCTTGGCCCAGTTCCGCAAGGAAGTCGACAAGGACGTCATCTGCAACTCGCCCCTGGTGGCGGGCCAGCTCGGCATCTACGACTGCTCCGGCGTGGCCGACGGCTCCGCCGCGGCGATCATCGTGCGGGCCGAGGACGCCTACCGCTTCACCGACAAGCCGCTGTTCGTGAAGGGCCTGTCGTTCGTGGCAGGTCCGGCCGAGGGCACAACCGACCCCGACTTCGACTTCACCAGCTTCGAGGAGACGGTGGTCTCGGCCGAGGACGCCTACCGGCAGGCGGGTATCACAGACCCGCGGTCGGAGCTGGCCATGGCCGAGGTGCACGACTGCTTCACCCCGACCGAGCTCGTCATCATGGAAGACCTCGGCTTCGCCCAGCGGGGCATGGGGTGGAAGGAAGTGTTGGCGGGCACCTTCGACCTCGACGGCGAGCTGCCGGTCAACCCTGACGGCGGCCTCAAGAGCTTCGGCCACCCCATCGGCGCCAGCGGCCTGCGCATGCTCTTCGAGTGCTGGCTCCAGCTTCGTGGCGAGGCCGGCCCCCGGCAGATCGACAACGGCAAGAAGCTGGCCCTGACCCACAACCTCGGCGGCGCCCCCGGCGAGTGCGTCAGCTTCGTGAGCGTCGTCGGCTGCGAACGGAGCGATGCGTGAACACGCACGGCGCCGGCGTCGTCCGCACGGATGACGCCGACGCCGAAGCGACCTCCGTCACCACGCCGACGCGGGCGGCCGTGGTGACGGGGGACGCCGGCGGCTGGGCGGCGGCCTTGTTCGCCGTGCAGCCGTCGATGCCCCCGGCGACGACGAGGTAGGACGTGAACGCAGTAGGGCACCAGGCCGCCGAGCGCCTGCGGGCATGGTTGGCGGCCAACGTCGAAGGTGTGTGGCCCGACCCCATCGAGGTCGAGGTGCTGGCGGGCGGGGCCTCCAACCTCACGCTGGCCGTGCGCCAAGGCGACGCCGACCTGGTGGTGCGGCGCCCGCCTGTCGACGCCTTCCTCCCGAGCGCCCACGACATGTCGCGGGAGTACCGCTTCTACCGCGCCTTGCACGGCACCGCCGTGCCGGTGCCGCGGGCCTTGGCCTACTGCAACGACGAGTCGGTGCTCGGCGCCCCGTTCTACGTGATGGAACGCCTGGCCGGCATCGTGCCCCACGAGGCCGAGGTGCTGGCCCCGTTCCCGCCCGAGCGCCGCGCCGCGCTGGCGGAGCGCTTCGTGGAGGTGCTCGCCGCCCTCCACGACATCGACCCTGCCGCCGTCGGGCTCGACGGCACCGGCCGCGGCGAGGGCTACCTCGAACGGCAAGTGGCGCGCTGGTGCGACCAGTGGGCGCGCTCGAAGGCCGTCGACGTGCCCGTGGTCGACGAGCTCGGCGCCGCCTTGCGCCCCGCGCTGCCCGCCTCGCCCCCGGCGCGCATCGTGCACGGCGACTACCGGCTCGGCAACGTCTTGGTGGCGGCCCACGACCCCGCCCGCATCCTCGGTGTCCTCGACTGGGAGATGGCCACGGTGGGCGACCCCTTGGCCGACCTGGGCTACACCGTCCTCTACTGGGGCGCGGCTGGTGCGCTCGCCGTGCACCCCAGCCAAGAGGTGGCCGACATGCCGGGGTTCGCCGCCGCCGCCGAGGTGGTCGAGCGCTATGCCGCCCTCACCGGCCGCGACGTCGATGCCGTCGACTTCTACGTGGCGCTGGCCAGCTTCAAGCTGGTGGTGATCCGCCAAGGCCAACTCGCTCGCGAACGCCAGGCGGGGGCGACGGTGCCCGACATCGAACCCGCCTACCAGGCGCTGGCCGAACGGGCGTTGGCGCGACTGCGCCGAGCCGTGCCGTGAACGGGCCCGACCTCCTCGCCCTGTACGGGACGATGGTGCGCATCCGCCGGTTCGAGGAGAGGGTGTCGAAGCTCTACCGCCAAGGCGACATCCCCGGCTTCGTGCACGTGGCCATCGGCCAGGAGGCCACGGCGGCGGGCGCCTGTTGGCCGTTGCGCCGCACCGACATGATCGCCTCCAACCACCGGGGGCACGGGCACTGCATCGCCAAGGGCGTCGACCCCGAGCGCATGTTCGCCGAGTTGTTCGGGCGCGACACGGGCGCCTGTCGCGGGCGCGGCGGGTCGATGCACATCGCCGACCCTGCGCTGGGCATCCTGGGCGCCAACGGCATCGTCGGCGCGGGCTTGCCCATCGCCGTGGGCGGCGGGTTCGCCGGGCAGCTCCGCGGTGACGGTGAGACCACCGTCGCCTTCTTCGGCGACGGGGCGGTGTCGACGGGGGCGTTCCACGAAGCGGTGAACCTGGCCGCCTTGTGGGAGCTGCCCGTGGTGTTCTTGTGCGAGAACAACCACTACGCCGAGTTCTCGCCGTCGTCGGCGCAGCATCGGGTGCCGATCGTGGAACGGGCGGCGGCCTACGGCATCGAGGGGCACGCCGTGGCGGGCAACGACGTGGTGGCCGTGGCCGAGCTCACGGCCACGTTGGTGGAGCGGTGCCGGGCGGGCCAAGGCCCGTTCCTGGTGGAGGCCGAGACCTACCGGTGGCACGGCCACTACGAGGGCGACCCCGAGCGTTACCGCGACGCCGAGGAGGTAGAGGAGTGGCGCGGGCACGACCCGCTGCTGCTGGCCGAGCAGGCGCTGGCCCACCGGCAGGTGCCCGACGACGACGTGCGGGCGACGGCCAAGGCGGCCGAGGCCGACATCGAAGAAGCGTTGGAACGCGCCCTCGGCGCGCCGCGCACCGACCCCGCGTCGCTCTTCGACTTCGTCACCGTGCCGAGGCCGGCGTCTGCTGCCGCGGCCGCCGTCGAGGTGCCCGTGGCCTCCGAGGAGACCTGGCGCACCATGGACGCGCTGCAGGCCGCGCTGGCACACGAGCTGGAGGCCGACCCCACCGTCTTCGTGGCCGGGATCGACGTGGGTGCCGCAGGCAACATCTTCGGCATCACCCGCGGCCTCCACCAACGGTGGCCGGAGCGGGTGCGCGATACGCCCATCGCCGAGACGGCACTGCTCGGCCTCGGCGTGGGCGCGGCCATGGCCGGGCTGCGGCCGGTGGTCGAGGTCATGTACATCGACTTCCTCGGCGTGTGCCTCGACCAACTCCTGAACCAAGCGGCCAAGCTCCACTTCATGACGGGCGGTGCCGCCCGCGTGCCGCTGACCGTGCGCACCCAGTTCGGCGCGGGCCGGTCGTCGGGCAGCCAGCACTCGCAGAGCCTCGAAGCCATGCTCGCCCACATTCCCGGGCTCACCGTCGTCATGCCGTCGACCCCGGCCGACGCCTACGGGTTGTTGCGAGCGTCGATCCGCGACCCCAACCCGGTGGTGTTCATCGAGCACCGACTGCTCTACGGGGCCAAGGGGCCGCGGCCCGCGCCCGACCACCTCGTGCCTCTCGGCGTGGGTGCTGTGGTGCGGCCGGGCCGCGACGTCACCGTGGTGTCGATCTCGCGCATGGTGCACGAGGCCCTGGCGGCGGCCGAAGAACTGGCGGGCGACGGCATCGACGTCGAGGTGCTCGACCTCCGCACCGTGGCCCCGCTCGACCGCGCTCTCGTGTTGGAGTCGGTGGCGCACACCAGCCGGCTGGTGGTGGCCACCGAGGCGGTCAGCGACTTCGGCCTGGGCGCCGAGGTGGCCGCCTTGGTGTCGGGCGAAGCGTTCTGGGACCTCGATGCGCCGATCGAACGAGTGGGCGCAGCGTTCACCCCCGCCCCCTACGCGCCCGAGCTCGAACAGCGTTGGCTGCCGGATCGCCGTTCGATCGCCGATGCCGTCCGCCGGGTGATGTCGGCCTGAGGGAGCCACGGCAGCACGGCCCGATCGGTGCGCCCCCGGCGCCCGGGTCCCCCTCCGGTGTCGGGGGCGCGCCCATCGGGCTGTGACCGTGTCGATGTCCGGAAATGTGCCGGTTTCGGTGGACTCGGCGCACCCTCGGCCGTACCATCGAAGCCGGTCAACGGTGCAGGGCCGTCGAACGAAGCTGGGGGCAGGACCTTGAAGCGACTCACCTTTGCGGCAGCTGCCGCGCTCCTGCTGGCGACCTCGTTCGTCGGCATCGGCACGAGCCCGGCGGCAGGCGACATCGCCAAGCGCAACGCCCGCGGTGAGGCCTTCACCGACGGCCGCTACATCGTCACCTTCACCGACGAACCGGTTGCCAGCTACGACGGGTACGAGCGCGGCTACCCCGCCACCCGGCCGCAGCCAGGGCGCAAGCTCGATGCCGAATCGCCCGCTGCCCGGCGCTGGCAACTGCACCTGGTGGCCAAGCACGACGCCGCATTGGCGTCGGTGGGCGCCACCAAGCTCTACGACTACACCATCACCAACAACGGCGTGGCTGCCGAGTTGACGGCCGCCCAAGCGTCGCGCCTGGCTGCGTCGCCCGGCGTGCTCGCCCTGCACAAGGACGA
The DNA here is from genome assembly GCA_035536915.1 of Acidimicrobiales bacterium. Taxonomy (NCBI): domain Bacteria; kingdom Bacillati; phylum Actinomycetota; class Acidimicrobiia; order Acidimicrobiales; species Acidimicrobiales bacterium. Next base: position 64,265 of record DATLNE010000049.1, on the reverse strand, counting down.
ACTGGCCCAGCCCACCACCACCTCCAGCCCCGAGTTCCTCGGCCTCACCCAGGCCGGCGGCCTGTGGTCGCAGCTGGGCGGGGCGAGCCGGGCCGGTGCCGGCGTGGTCGTCGGCATCATCGACACCGGCATCTGGCCGGAGAGCGCGGCGTTCGCAGGCGGCACCGGCATCCCCGTGCCCGCCGACTGGCGGGGCAAGTGCATGGCGGGCGAGCAGTTCTCGCCGCAGGCGTGCAACGACAAGCTCGTGGGCGCCCGCTACTACGTCGAGGGCTTCGGGCGCCGCTACGTCGCCTTGGAGGACTACCTCTCGCCCCGCGACGGCAACAGCCACGGCACCCACACCGCCTCCACGGCGGCGGGCAACGTGGTCAACGGCGTGACAGTCGACGGCCGCCAGGTCGACGACGGCACCGCCGCGGGCATGGCGCCCGGCGCCAAGGTGGCCGCCTACAAGGTGTGCTGGGAGGGCCGGCCCGGCATGGGCGGCGGCTGCTTCGACTCCGACAGCGTGGCTGCCGTGAACGACGCGGTGGCCGACGGGGTCGACGTCCTCAACTACTCCATCGGCGGCGGGTCGGAGTCCGACGTGCTCGACCCGGTGGAGCAGGCCTTCCGCGCCGCCTCCAACGCGGGCGTCTACGTGGCCGCCTCGGCAGGCAACAGCGGTCCCGGTGCCAGCACCTTCGACCACCCGTCGCCGTGGATCACCACGGTGGCCGCCGCCACCTTCCGCCGGGCCTTCCTGGCCGTCGAGCTGGGCGACGGGCAGCGCTACGTCGGCGCCTCCAACACGAACACGTTGCCCACGCCGACCCAGATCGTCACCTCCCTCGGCGCCAAGCTGGCGAGCGCCTCCGACGGCGACGCCCGGCTGTGCGTGCCGGGCACGCTCGATCCCGCCAAGGTCTCGGGCAAGGTCGTGCAGTGCGACCGCGGCGTCATCGACCGCATCGCCAAGAGCTTCGAGGTGCAGCGCGCAGGCGGCCTCGGCATGGTGATGACCAACACCTCGCCCAACTCCCTCAACGGCGACCTGCACCCGATCCCGTCGGTGCACGTCTCGCACACGGCGCGCCAGCCCGTCCTCGACTACATCACCGCCGCCGGTGCGACAGCCACGGCGAAGATCGTCCCGCTCACCCCGGCCGAAGCGGCCGCGGCCCCGCAGGTGCCGGAGATCGCCGACTTCTCGTCGCGTGGCCCGTCGGTGACAACCGACGGCGACCTGCTCAAGCCCGACATCGCCGCTCCCGGCGTCGACGTGCTGGCCGCGGTGGCGCCGCCGTTCAGCTTCGGCCGCGACTGGGACATGTTCTCGGGCACCTCGATGTCGTCGCCCCACATCGCGGGCATCGGCGCCCTGTTGAAGGCGGCCCACCCCACGTGGCTGCCCTCCGAGGTCAAGTCGGCGATGATGACCTCCACCACCGACACGGTGTCGAGCGGCGACGACTTCTTCGCCCAAGGGGCAGGCTTCGTGCAGCCCAACGGCGCCGTCGACCCCGGCCTCGTCTACCCGACCACGCCGAACGAGTACCGGCGCTTCATGGTGAGCCGCGGCGTGCAGTTCGCACCGCCGTTCGACACGCTTACCCCGCTGTCGGCCTCCGAGCTCAACCTGCCGTCGATCTCCGTCGGCAAGCTGGCGGGCACCGAGACGGTGACCCGGCGGGTGAAGAACGTCGATGACGTGGCGGCCACCTATACGGCCACCGTCGATCTGCCCGGCTTTGATGTCGTGGTGTCGCCCAGCCAGTTCACGCTGGCGCCCGGCGCCGAGCAGCAGTTCACCGTGGCCTTCACCCGCACCGACGCGCCGCTGAACCAGTGGGCCTCCGGCCACCTCACGTGGACCGGCGGCGGCCACGCCGTGCGCAGCCCGATCGCCCTGCAGCCGGTGGTGGTCAGCGCACCCACCGAGGTGCGGGCGCCGGCCGGCAGCAGCGGCAGCATCGACATCGACGTGACTGCGGGCTTCGACGGCACCCTCGACCCCACGCTGCACGGCCTCGTCGGCGTGACGCCCGTGGCCGACAGCGTCACCACCGGCGAGTTCGACTTCGAGAACCCGACGCCCGACGCCGACACCGACCGCTACGTGGTGACGGTGCCCGCGGGCACGCTGGCGGCGCGCTTCTCGCTCGATGCGGTCGACGACACATCCGACCTCGACCTCTTCGTCTACAAGGACGGACAGTTCGTCGACTTGTCGGCGTCCACTGCGGCCGACGAGGAGATCACCCTGCGCTCGCCCGCGCCGGGCACCTACGAGGTCTACGTCAACGGGTTCGCCACGCCGGGCGGCTCCACGTCGTACCGCCTGGCCAACTTCGTGGTCACCCCGGGCGACCTCGCCAACTCCGACATCGCCCCCGACACGGCGTCGGTGACGGTGGGCCGGACGACGACGTTCACGGCGTCGTGGGCGGGCCTCGACCCCGCCCAGCGGTGGCTCGGCGTCGTCACCTACGCGGGCACGACGGCTGGCGGCTCGCCGATGGCGGCCGACACCGTCACCCTGCTCGGCGTGGGCTGAACGCCTGGGCGTCTGCTAAGAACGCCGCAGCCCGTCGCTTCGGAGGAGGCCTTGGCACTCTCATAGGGAGAGTGCTAACGTCCGCCTGCAACACCGTGGAGTGAAAGGGTGAAGATGGCGAAGATCATCGCGTTCGAAGAGCAGGCCCGCCGGTCGCTCGAAGCAGGCATGAACCAACTGGCCGACGCCGTTCGGGTGACCCTCGGCCCCAAGGGCCGCAACGTCGTGTTGGAGAAGAAGTGGGGTGCTCCCACCATCACCAACGACGGCGTGTCGATTGCCAAGGACATCGAGCTCGAGGACCCCTTCGAGCGGCTGGGCGCCGAGCTCGTCAAGGAAGTAGCCAAGAAGACCGACGACGTCGCCGGTGACGGCACCACCACCGCCACCGTGCTGGCCTGGGCCATGGTCCGCGAGGGCCTGCGCAACGTGGCCGCCGGCGCCAACCCGATGAGCCTGAAGAAGGGCATCGAGGCCGCCGTCGAGGCCGCCGTGGCGTCGCTGAAGGACATCAGCCGCGAGACCGAGTCGAAGGACCAGATCGCCCAGGTGGCGGCTATCTCCGCCGCCGACCCCGAGATCGGCGGCCTCATCTCCGAGGCCATCGACAAGGTCGGCAAGGACGGCGTCATCACCGTCGAGGAGTCGCAGACCTTCGGCATGGACATGGACCTCGTCGAGGGCATGCGCTTCGACAAGGGCTACATCTCCCCCTACTTCGTGACCGACCCCGAGCGCATGGAAGCGGTCCTCGAAGACCCCTACATCCTGCTCGTCGGCTCCAAGATCAGCGCCGTGCGCGACCTGCTGCCCGTGCTGGAGAAGGTCATGCAGAGCGGCCGTCCGCTGGCCGTCATCGCCGAGGACATCGAGGGTGAGGCGCTGCCCACCCTGGTGCTCAACAAGCTCAAGGGCACGTTCAAGAGCGTGGCCGTCAAGGCCCCCGGCTTCGGCGAGCGTCGCAAGGCCATGCTGCAGGACATCGCCATCCTCACCGGTGGCCAGGTCATCAGCGAGGAAGTCGGCCTCAAGCTGGAGAACGTGACGATCGACCTGTTGGGCCAAGCCCGCAAGATCGTTGTCACCAAGGACGAGACCACCATCGTCGAGGGCTCGGGCGACGAGTCCGACATCAAGGGCCGCGTCAGCCAGATCAAGGCCGAGATCGACAACACCGACTCCGACTACGACCGGGAGAAGCTCCAGGAGCGCCTGGCCAAGCTGTCGGGCGGCGTGGCCGTCATCAAGGTCGGGGCTGCCACCGAGGTGGAGCTCAAGGAGAAGAAGCACCGCATCGAAGACGCCGTGTCGACCACCAAGGCGGCCGTCGAAGAGGGCGTTGTGCCCGGCGGTGGCGTGGCCCTGCTCCGTTCGCAGGCCCGCATCCTCGACGTGGCCGAGAAGCTCGAAGGCGACGAGGCCACCGGCGCCAAGATCGTGGCCCGAGCCGTCGAGGAGCCGCTGAAGCAGATCGCCACCAACGCCGGCCTCGAGGGCGGCGTGGTGATCGAGAAGGTGCGCAACCTCGAAGGGGCCAACGGCCTCAACGCCGCCACCGGCGAGTACGAGGACCTGTTCGCCGCCGGCGTCATCGACGCCGCCAAGGTGACCCGTTCGGCGCTGCAGAACGCCGCGTCGATCGCGGCCCTGTTCCTCACCACCGAGTGCGTGATCGTCGAGAAGCCCCAGGAGAACGCCCCCGCCATGCCCGGTGGAGGCATGGAGGACTTCTAGTCCGACCACAGGCATGGAGGACTTCTAAGTCCGCCTGTCGCACTCGACCGTTTCGAAAACCCTCTTAGAAGATCTGCTTCGAGAAAGGACAACAGCATCATGAAGCTGCAGCCGCTCGACGACCGCATCGTCGTCCGCCCCAACGAATCCGAGGAGACCACCGCGTCCGGCCTCGTCATCCCCGACACCGCCAAGGAGAAGCCCCAGCAGGGCGAGGTCCTGGCTGTCGGCCCCGGCCGCCGTGCCGATTCGACGGGCGAGATCATCCCCCTCGACGTGAAGGTGGGCGACACCGTCGTCTACAGCAAGTACGGGGGCACCGAGATCACCATCGACGGTGAGGACCTTCTGATCCTCACCGGCCGCGACGTCCTGGCCAAGGTAGGGAAGTAAGTGCCCAAGCAACTCAAGTTCGACGAGAACGCCCGCCGCGGCCTCGAGGCCGGCGTCAACAAGCTGGCCGACGCCGTCAAGGTCACCCTGGGGCCGAAGGGCCGCAACGTGGTCCTCGCCAAGGCCTTCGGTGCGCCGACCATCACCAACGACGGCGTGACCATCGCCCGTGAGGTCGAGCTCGAAGACGCCTTCGAGAACATGGGCGCCCAGTTGGTGAAGGAAGTCGCCACCAAGACCAACGACGTGGCGGGCGACGGCACCACCACCGCCACCGTGCTGGCCCAGGCGCTGGTCCGCGAGGGCCTGCGCAACGTGGCTGCGGGCGCCAACCCGATGTCGCTCAAGAAGGGCATCGAGAAGGCCGTGGCCGCCGCCGTGGAGTCGATCAAGGCCCAGGCCAAGGAGATCGACGACAAGAGCGAGATCGCCCAGGTCGCCTCGATCTCGGCCGCCGACCCTTCGATCGGCGAGGTCTTGGCGGACGCCATCGACCGTGTGGGCAAGGACGGCACCGTCACCGTCGAGGAGTCCAACACCTTCGGGCTCGAGCTCGACTTCACGGAGGGCATGCAGTTCGACAAGGGCTACTTGTCGCCGCACTTCGTGACCGACCCGGAGCGCCAGGAGGCGGTGCTGGAGGATCCGCTGATCCTCATCGCCAACTCCAAGGTGAGCGCCGTGCACGAGCTCATCCCCGTCTTGGAGAAGGTCATGCAGTCGGGTCGCCCGCTGCTGATCATCGCCGAGGACGTGGAGGGCGAGGCACTCCCCGTGCTCATCGTCAACAAGCTCAAGGGCACGTTCACGTCGGTCGCCGTCAAGGCGCCCGGCTTCGGTGAGCGCCGCAAGGCCATGCTGCAGGACATCGCCGTCCTCACCGGTGGCCAGGTCATCTCCGAGGAGATCGGCCTCAAGCTGGAGAACGTGGCCCTCGACATGCTCGGCCGGGCTCGCAAGGTGATCATCACCAAGGACGACACGACCATCGTCGAAGGCGGCGGCGCCGCTGAAGACGTGGCCGGCCGGGTCGCCCAGCTCAAGCGGGAGATCGAGGACACCGACTCCGACTGGGACCGCGAGAAGCTCCAGGAGCGCCTGGCCAAGCTCGCAGGCGGCGTTGCCGTCGTGCGGGTGGGTGCCGCCACCGAGGTGGAGCTCAAGGAGAAGAAGCACCGCATCGAGGACGCCTTGTCGGCCACCCGGGCTGCCATCGAAGAAGGCGTCGTCGCAGGCGGCGGCACCGCGCTCATCCGTAGCCGGGCCGCGGTGACCGAGCTCATCGGCACCCTGGAGGGCGACGAGGCCACCGGTGCGACGATCGTCGCCAAGGCCCTCGAAGAGCCGCTGAAGTGGATCGCCTACAACGCCGGCCTCGAAGGCCCCGTCATGGTCCAGCAGGTGGAGCGCGAGACCGGCAACATCGGCCTCAACGCCGCCACCGGCCAGTTCGAGGACCTGCTCAAGGCGGGCGTCATCGACCCGGCCAAGGTGACCCGCTCGGCCCTGCAGAACGCGGCGTCCATCGCCGCCCTGCTCCTCACCACCGAGGCCGTCGTGGCCGACAAGCCCGAGAAGCCCGGTGCCGGCGGCGGCATGCCGCCCGGCGGCGGCATGGGCGGCATGGGCGGTATGGGGATGATGTAAGGCGTCGTTTTGACGCCCCGTCGTCAGCGTCGTCAGCAGGACCCAAGGGAGGTGGCCCGTGCGGCCACCTCCCTTGTCGCGTTCCTGGACCGCGAGTTGGAGGCCGAGCACGGCCTGCGCTTCGTCGACTTCGACATCCTCGATCGGCTGGCCACCGCGAAAGAGCGGTTGCCGCTGGCCGAACTGTCGAAGCACGTGTCGCTCTCGCGCAGCGGGGTGCGCCTGCGGGTGCGCCTGCTCGACGCCTCAGGCCTCGTCGCCCTCAAGGCAGCCGACCGCCGGGGCGACAGCGCACTCGTCGAGCTCACCGAGGCGGGCGCACGCCGGCACGGCCTCGCCTCGGCCACCGTGGCCCGGGTGGTGGCCGCCGCCACCGAGGGGTGAGCGGCCTTAGGAGGTGAGGGCCACCATGGCGTCGTGCAGCCCGCCCAAGGCCTGGGCCAAGCCGCCCTTGATCTCACCGCGGTCGCCGTGTACCACCGGCATCTGGTCGGGCCGCAATGTCGCCGCCAGCTCCGCCAGCCGGGGGTCGTCGTAGCGCAGGTGGCAGAACGCCAAGGCCACCTCGTAGTCGGCGGCCACCCAGAACGTCGGGTCCTCCACGGTGCCGCGGCCCGTGCGCACGCCGTCGTCGCCGATCACGGCGAACCACGTCAAGGTCTCTTCCCCGGGCCGCAGCAGGTGGGCGGGCGGCGAGGTGAACTCCTCGTACCACGACACCTGCTGCCCCTCGAGGTCGACGCCCGCCACCAGCGAGCGGATGACGCCTTCGGCGCGCGCCACCCACTCCTCACTGCCCAGCTCAACCAGTGCTTCGTCCATGGCCGTCACGCGCTGGGCTCGGACCCGACGACGCTGATGAAGCTGACGCAGCTACCCGGCGCACCGCCGAGGTTGTGGGTGAGGCCGAGGGTGCGGCCCTTGGCCACCGACTCCAGCTTGCGCTGCTCGGGCGCCTCGCCCCGCAGCTGCAGCCAGCACTCGAACAACATGCGCAGGCCGCTGGCCCCGATGGGGTGCCCGAAGCTCTTGAGCCCGCCGTCGGGGTTGACGGGAAGCTCGCCGTCGCGGTCGAACACGCCCGCCAGCACGTCCTTCCAGCCCTGGCCCGGGTCGGAGAAGCCGAGGTCCTCCATGAGGACGAGCTCGGTGGGGGTGAAGCAGTCGTGCACCTCGGCCAGCGCCAGCTGCGAGCGGGGGTCGGTAATGCCCGCCTGGGCGTAGGCGTCCTCGGCGCAGCGAACCACCTCGGTGAAGCTGGTGTAGCCGTAGCCCGGGTCCATCGGCCCGGAGGACGGCCCGGCCACGAACGACAGCGCCTTCACGAACAGGGGCTTGTCGGTGTAGCGGTAGGCGTCCTCGGCCCGCACCACGATGGCGGCGGCCGAGCCGTCGGCCACGCCGGAGCAGTCGTGCACCCCGAGCCAGCCCGCGATGCGGGGGCTGGCCTTCACCTGCTCGACAGAGACCTCTGTCTGGAACTGGGCACGCGGGTTGCGGGCGCCGTTGGCGTGGTTCTTGGAGGCGATGCGGGCCATGACCTCGCGCATCGTCTCCTCGTCGACGCCGTAGCGCTCGGCGTAGGCCGGGGCCAACAGGCTGAACAGGGCAGGGGCGGTGAGGTTGGGGTCGGTGCCGTCGGTGACGGGACCGGGGGCGTAGAGCCCGGAGATGCCGGAGTCCTTGAGCTTCTCCACGCCGATGGCCATGGCCATGTCGTAGGCGCCCGAGGCCACCGCGTAGCAGGCGTTGCGGAACGCCTCACTGCCGGTGGCGCAGAAGTTCTCGTTGCGCGACACCGGCTTGTAGTCGAGCTTCAACGGCTTCGACAGGGTGATGCCCGAGTAGCCCGAGGCCATGGTGCCCAGCCAGTAGGCGTCGATGTCCTCCGGCGGCACCGAGGCCGAGGTCATGGCCTCGTTGGCGGCGTCGATCAGCAGGTCGTCGGTGCTGCGGTCCCAGTGCTCGCGGAAGGGGGTACACCCCATGCCCACGATGGCGACGCGGTCGCGGATGCCGTGCGATCCCATGGTTTCAGCCCTCCATGGCCCGGACCGGCCGGGCCTTCCAGAAGTAGTCGTGGACACCGTCGACGGTGGTGTAGAGCCGGCGGAACGTGAGCTCGACGCGGTTGCCCACGGCGACCGTGTCGGCGTCGACGTCGGTCAGTTCGCACTGCAGGCGGCCACCGCCGTCGAGGTCGACGACGACCAGCACGACGGGCGGTGCCACCGAGTACGCCAGGTGGTCGATGCTGAAGGTGGCGACCGTGCCCGACTCGCCCGCCAGCGAGACCGGGGTCATCTGGTCGGTGGCCTTGCAGTTGAAGCACACCCGCTCGGGCGGCAGGTGGCGCGTGCCGCAGGCCACGCAGGCCGAGCCCACGAAGCCGAACTTCCAGCCCACGCGGCGCAAGGCGGGCGGTGCCGCCGGGCGGTCGGGGTCGGGCCGGCGCGGGGGCTCGCGGCGCAGCATGCCGCGCCACGTCAGGGCGTCCTGGTAGCTGATCGAACGGCCGGGGAGCTGGGCGGCCACCGACACCGCAGGCCGCCGTTCGGCGACGCCGTCGGCCACTCGCAGCACGATGCAGTCGGCGCCGTCGGCCAGGGTGAGGAGCACCACGACGGCGCCGGGTGCCGCCTGTTCGAGCACCGACGCCAGCAGCACGCCGGGGTGGGCGGCGCCGCAGTTGCCGATGGACCCGACCAGGTCGTCGACCAAGGCGTCGGGCCGGGCGCCCGCGCGCTTGAGCACCGTGCGGCCGGCCCGGGCGTGCAACCCGGTGACGATCAGGTGGTCGACGTCGGTGGGCGTGAGCCCGGCTTCCTTGAGGCCGTCGGCCAAGGCCGCTTCGGCCAGCGGCACGTAGGCGGTCTCGCCGAAGCGCTCCTCCCACACCCGTGAGAACGACTCGCCGGGCTTGCGCCAGCGGTCGAGGAACTCGCCCGTGGTGGAACGGTGGGCCAGCAGCTCGGCAGCCAACGGCCCGCTGTCGGCCAGCACGAAGGCGGCCGCGGCGTCGCCGCCGTCGCGTTCGTCGCCCGAGCCGGCGAGGCCCCAGCGGACGTCGGAGAGCACGGCGAGGGCCGGGCGTCCGGCCGCCGCGCTGTCGGCCGCAGCGCGGAAGGCGCCGAGGGCGGAGCGCACCGAGCCCACCGAGTCGTAGGCGGGCACCGCCGGGTCGAGGCCGAGGGCGGCGTGCACTGCCGCCGCGTTCGTACGGTCGGCGTAGCCCGGGTCGGTGGTGGCGAACACCAGGAGCTCGGGCGAGGGAGCGGCCGGGTCGAGCCCGCGGGCCGCCTCGACGCCCATCGACGTGGTGTCCTGGTCGTAGCCCGCCACGGCACGTGAGCCGCGGCCCCCACGCCCGCCGATGGCGGCGGCGATGGTGGCCCGTTCCAGGCGGTACAGCGGCAGGTGGGTCGCCCAGGCGGCGATGCCGACGGTCATCGCCGGCCCCGGCGTGCGGGCTGCAGCTGGTCCATGGACTGGCTCCTCCTGGTCATCGGTTCTCGAACACGGGGGTGCGGCGGGCCCGGAAGGCATCGACGGCCTCGCGGTGGTCCTGCGTGCAGGCGCACACGATCTGCGTCTGGTTCTCCAAGGTGATGGCCGCTTCGAGGTTGGGGGCGTCGAAGTTCGCCGTCATCACCTGCTTGGTCATGCGGATGGCAAAGGGAGCGTTGGCGCAGATGTCGTCGGCGATGGCCAAGGCGGCGTCGAGCACCTCGCCCACGGGGACCACCCGGAGTACGAGGCGCGATGCCAACGCTTCCTCGGCGTCGATCAGCCGGCCGGTCAGCATCATCTCGAAGGCCAACGTGGGGCCGACCACCCGCGGGAGCAGGTAGCTCACGCCCACGTCGCACCCCGAGATCCCCAGCCGCACGAAGGCGGCGTTGAAGCGGGCGGCGGTGTCACACACCCGGGTGTCGGCGGCCAGTGCCATGGCCAGGCCGCCCCCGGCGGCGGGGCCGTTCACCGCGGCGATCACCGGCTGGGGGATCGAACGGATGCGGGCGACCACGGCGGCAAAGGCGGCCTGCACGCCGAGGAGGCCCGGGACGGTGCCGCCGCCCTCGTGGCCGCTGGCCATCGACGCCAAGTCGTGCCCCGAGCAGAAGCCGCGCCCTTCGCCGGTGAGCACGACCACCCGGGTCGACTCGTCGACTGCCACTTCGTCGAGCAGGCTGTGCAACTCGTCGACGAACTCGAGGCTCATGGCGTTGAGCACCTCGGGCCGGTTGAACCGGAACACCGCGACCTCAGGCCGCGGCCGCTCGACCACGACGGTGGTGCGCTCGGCCATCTAACGGACCGCGTCGCGCCAGGGGACGTCGCGGTCGACGCGTGGCTCGGCGGGGAGGCCGAGCATTCGCTCGGCGAGGATGTTGCGCATGATCTCCGAGGTGCCGCCCTCGATGGTGTTGCCACGCGACCGCAGGAAGGCCTTGGCCGGGTCGATGTAGAGGTCGAGCGGCGAGGCGTTCTCGTAGGGGGTGCGCACGAGCATGCCCTCGGCACCGAGCAGGTCGAGCAGCATCGAGCCCAGGCGCTGGTTGAGCTGGGTGGCGGCCAGCTTGGAGATCGACCCCTCCGGTCCCGGGGTGCCCGCCGAGGCGAGCGCCTTGGCCCGCATCGACGTGAGGCGGTTGACCTCGAGGTCGGCGTAGAGCTTGGTGACCTCGGCCCGCAGCCGCTCGCGCTGTGTCGGGCTCACCACCTCCCAGATCTTCAGCAACACCTCTGTGGGCGTGCCCGCCGGGCTCGAGCCCGCGCCGCCCAACAAGACCCGCTCGTTGGCCAAGGTGGTGAGGGCCACCCGCCAGCCCGCCCCCTCTTCGCCCAGGCGCTCGGCCTCGGGCACGACCGCGTCGGTGAGGTACACCTCGTTGAACTCGGCGTCGCCGGTGATCTGGCGCAGCGGCCGCACCTCCACGCCGGGGGCGTGCATGTCGATGACGAAGTACGTCATGCCCTGGTGCTTGGGCACCGACGGGTCGGTGCGGGCCAGGAGCAGGCCGTAGGAGGCGACGTGGGCGAACGAGGTCCACACCTTCTGGCCGGTCACCCGCCACACGTCGCCGTCGCGCACGGCGCGGGTGGCCAGCGAGGCCACGTCGGAGCCGGCGCCGGGCTCACTGAAGAGCTGGCACCACACGTCCTCGCCGGTGAACAGGCGGCGCAGGTAACGGCTGCGCTGGTCGGCCGAGCCGTGGGCCACCAGGGTGGGCGCCGCCATGCCGAAGCCGATGGGGTTGCGTTCGTAGCATGTGGGCGCGCCTGCGTCCCGGAGGCGTTCGGCCACCACCGCCTGCAGTGCGGGGGTGAGGCCGAGGCCGCCGCACCCCTCGGGGAAGTGCACCCAGGCCAGGCCCGCGTCGAACTGGGCGCCGAGGAACGCCTCGGGCTCGGTGGTTGCCGGGGGGAACTGGGCCAGCAGCGCGTCGACCCGCTCGGCCAGCGCGACATCGTCGACGGTCTCCAGAAGGGTCACGGGGAGGACAGTAAGGACCCCCCTCCGCGCCAGACAGTGGGGACTTCCGGGCAGTTAGAGCACTCTCCCTTGGAGGCGGTAACCACCGGGGAAATCCTGCTGGCGACACCGGTCGCGCGCGGGGTCCACTGGGGCGGAGGCCGCGACCGCCGGAGGCGCTGATGTGCTGCGAGGAGCACCACGGGGACGACCTGCCGCGTGTGGTCGCGCAGGCACTGGAGTCGTACCGCGCCCTGCAGGCTGCGCGGGGCTGGGACTGGGGCGAGGAGTGGCGGGGCGGGCCTTCCGCTTATGACAGCCCGCTGTGGTTCCACCACTCGCGGTATGCCGACTGGACCTCGCTGTTCGTCATGACCCTGCGGCTCCAGGCTGAACAGCCCGGCGCCACCTTCCACGAGGCGCTGTGGCGCTTGACCTCGGCCGACCCCCCTGTGGGCCTGGTGGCCGTGGAGCTCACCACCACCGGGCCGTGCATCAACCCGTCGGTGTGGCCCTTCGCCCTCGACGGCCGCACGGTGACGCTCGGCGTGCTGGTGCGCTCCTCGCTCGACCGACCGGTGGACGTGACCGTGGCGGGCACCACGCTGCCCCTCGCATCGGGTGCGGCCGACTTGGTGTTCGTCGACCGCTCGGCGGAGGCACCGACGTTGGTGGTGACGGCCGACGGGCATCAGGCCGAAGCGCAGGTGGTCGAGCCGCGACCCGCAGGGCGGCTGCGGGTGCGGTCGAGCAAGCCGTGCCGGTGGTCGGTGGTCGACGAGCGCGGCGACGGGTGGTTCCCCGACGGCGTGCTGCGCAAGTGGGACGCCCACGGCCGGCCCTACTTCCACGGCGCCGAGGTGGAGCTGGTGGTGCCGGTCGGCTCTCTCGCCGTCAGCGCGGCGCGAGGCATGGAGCACGGCAGGGCCGAGGCCGTGGTCGACGTCGCCGCCGACGACGACACCGCGGCCGTGGTCGAGCTGGAACCTGAGCGGCTCTACGACGCCGCCGCCGAGGGGTGGTTCGGCGGCGACCTCCACGTCCACCTGAACTACAGCGGCGACTACGTGGCCACGCCCGCCGACGTGGCCGCCATGCAGGAGGGCGAGGCCCTGCACGTCTTGCACCTGGTGGCAGGCAACCAGAACACCGCGCTGGTCTACGACCTGGAGGCCTTCGAGCACTGGGCAGGTTCCGACCTCCCGTGGACGAACCCGTCGCAGTTGGCCCGCTGGGGCCTGGAGTACCGCAACGACATGTTCGGCCACATGCACGCCTTCGGCGCCACCGGCGCGCCGAGCCGATACCACTCGGGCCACGCCTGTTCCGACCACCCCGTCGACTGGCCGCCCAACGCCGAGGCGTGCAAGGAGCTACGGGCCCTCGGGGCCACCGTCGGCTACACCCACCCCATCCTCGGCAGCCCCATCACCGCCGAGTCGCCTGCCCCCGCCTTCGCCGTGCCCCGCAGCTGCGAGGCCCGCGAGCTGGTGGCCGACGCCGCCTTGGGGCTGGTCGACTCCGTCGACCTCATCGGCCCCGCCACGACCGACGGCCCCGTCGTGCTCTACCACCGCCTGCTCAACACCGGGCTGCGGCTGGCGGCCACCGCGGGCACCGACACCATGGTCTCCATGGCCCGGGTCGGCCCCTTCTCCAACCCGCCCGGCTGGGCGCGGGTGTACGCCCGGCTCGACGGCGAGTCGCCCACCGCCGAGGGATGGCAGGCCGCGGTGCGAGCGGGCCGCACCTTGGCCACCAACGGCCCGTGGGTGTCGCTGCACGTGGCGGGCGCCGAGCCGGGCACGGTGCTCGACGTGGCTCCGGGCACCGAGCTCGACGTGGTGGCCCGTTGCGTGGGCGTGGGCGCCGAGTGGCTACGCGTCGTCGGCCCCGACGGGGTGCTGGCCGAGGTGGCGGTGACAGGGGAGCGAGCGGAGCTGTCGTTCCCGGTGCGGGTCGACGGCCCTCTGTGGGTCGCCGCCACGGTGGCCGGCAGCGCGCACCCCGGCATCCTCTACGGCGCCGCCTTTGCCCACACCACGCCTGTCTACGTCGACGTGGCGGGCGGCCGCGTGCGCCGGGCTGCCGACGCCCGCTGGTGCCTGGAGTGGCTCGACCGCTTCGAGGAGCTGGCCCGCACCCACGGGCACTTCGACGAGGCGGGCCAGGTCGACGACCTGGTGGCCGTGCTCGACGAAGCCCGCCCCTACTACCGGGCGATCGCTTCCGAGGCCTGAACGGCGACCTCGCGGGCCCAGCCGTAGTCGGCCTTGCCCGCCGGGCCGCGGCGCACGGTGTCGACCCGCACGACCGCCTTGGGCAGCTTGTAGCGGGCCAGCCGCGCCGCCGCGGTGGCGACGAGGTCGGCGTCGGTGGCCGTCGACTCGGGGCGCAGGGCCACCACGGCGACCACCTCTTGGCCCCAGCGCTCGCTGGGCCGGCCCACCACGAGGACGTCGACCACGTCGGGGTGGCAGACGAGCGCTTGCTCCACTTCCTCGGCGAACACCTTCTCGCCACCCGAGTTGATGGTGACCGAGTCGCGGCCCAACAGCTCGATGAGGCCGTCGCCTCGCAGTCGGGCCCGATCGCCGGGCACCACGATGCGCTGCCCGGCCACCACCGGGAAGGTGCGCTCGGTCTTGGCCGCGTCGCCCAGGTATCCCAAGGGGATCGGGCCTCGTCGGGCCAGCCAGCCCACGCCGTCGTGCCCGGGGGAGAGGAACTCGTCGATGGCCTCGTTCACCACGCAGGTGTCGCGCAACGCTGCGAACACGCCCTGCGAGGTGTCGCCGCCCGACTGGCTCACGTGGCTCAACAGGCTGCCGCTCTCCGAGGAGCCCACGGCGTCGGTGATGACCACGTGGGGGAGCAGGTCGAGGAGGCGACGCTTCATCCCCGGGCTCAGCACGGCGCCGCCGCTCATCATCGATGTCAGGGCCGACAGGTCGTAGGAGCCTCGTTCGAGCTCGTCGCACAAGGGCCGGGCGAAGGCGTCGCCCACGATGTTGGTCACCACCACCCGCTCGCGCGCCAACGTGGTCAGCACGTCGGCGGCGTCGAAGCGGTCGACCACGCCCTGGATGACGATGGTGGCGCCGCTGAACAGCCCGAGGAACGCCACCCACTGGGCCGAGCCGTGCATGAGCGGCGGCATGGGCAGCAACGGGGTGGCGGGCAGGGCGGTCATGGTGTCGACCAGGCACTGCATCGACGTCATGTCGGCCACGTAGGCCTCGAGCGCCGGCGCGATGGCGCCCGCGAAGAGCTCGGCCTGCGTCCAGAGCGTGCCCTTGGGCATGCCCGTGGTGCCGCCGGTGTAGATGATGTAGAGGTCGTCGGGGGAGGGCTCGGTGTCGGGCGCCGCGCCCGACCCGGCCGCCAGCACGGCTTCGTAGTCGTAGGCGCCAGGGAGGAGCGGGTTGCCCGAGCCGTCGTCGACCTGGATGAGCAGCGGGCGCCGGCGCAGCCGGTCGACCACGGCAGCCAGCTTGGGTGCGAAGGTGGCGTGGTACACGACCACTGCGGCATCGGCGTCGTCGAGCAGGTACGTCAGCTCGTCCTCGACGTACCAGTAGTTCACGTTGAAGGGCACGGCCCGCGCCGCGTTGGCGCCGAAGGTGGCCTCGATGTACTCGTTGCCGTTGTGGAGGTACAGGGCCACGTGGTCCTGGCCCGACTTCCACCGCTCCAAGGCGTCGCGCTCCTTGTGCAGGGTGACGCCCTGCGACAGGAGGAACTCCGCCAGCCGGTGGGCCCGGTCGAGCACGTCGGCGTAGGTGAGGCGGCGGTCGCGGAAGACGACGCACTCGCGGTCGGGCACCGCGGCCGCGATGGCAGAGAAGAGGCTGTAGTGGTTGAACATGGCGGGTCCGTCCCGATCAGGAGGAAGCCCGAACGGAGTCCTTGCGGGCGGGGACCGGCGGCGGAGCCTCGTGCCACGGGCCCACGCCGTCGGCGGGCGTCGCCACCGGGAAGCCGTCGTTCACTTCGGCCCAGTGGGCGTGGTTCACCTGGTGCAGGGTGAAGCAGGCGGTCAGGGCGTTCTGGAAGCCCATGTTGTCGACCGTCTGGTTGACGCTCTCCTTGATGAGCAGCGCCGTCATCGTGGGCAGGGCGGCGATGCGTTGGGCGAACTCCAGCGTGCGCGCCTCGAGGTCGGCCCGGGGGAAGACCTTGCTGACCATGCCGAGGCGGTAGGCCTCGTCGACGTCGAGGGCGTCGCCGGTGAGCATGAGCTCCTTGGTGCGGCGGGGGCCGATCTCCCAGGGCAGGGCGAAGTACTCGACGCCGCACATGCCCAAGCGGGTGCCGACCACATCGGCGAAGAGGGCATCGTCGGCGGCCACGATGAGGTCACAGCACCACATGAGCATGAGCCCGCCCGCGTACACCGGCCCTTGCACCTGGGCGATGGTGATCTTGCGCAGGTCGCGCCAGCGCCGGGTGTTCTGGAAGAAGTAGTGCCACTCCTGGAGCATGCGGGCCTCGGCGGCCTTCCGGGTGCCCCCGTTTGTGCGGTACGTCTCGTGGCGGGTTTCCTCGGCCAGCTCCGCCATGAACTCCGGCGTGCCCAGGTCGTGGCCCGACGAGAACACGTCGCCTGTGCCGCCGAGGATCACCACCCGCACGTCGTCGTCGCCCTCGGCGCGCAAAAAGGCATCGTTGAGCTCGACCAGCAGGCCGCGGTTCTGGGCGTTGCGGCTGCGGGGCCGGTTGAGCATGATGCGGACGACTCGCCCGTCGTCGAGTGACTCGTAGGTGACGTAGTCGTAGGCGGTCATGGGGGAAACGTACGACGGGGTTGAATCAGGGCAACAGCCATGGAACCCCTGCACCTAACCCGTCGCGGCGTGCTCCGGGCCTCGGTAGCTCCAGCAGTCGCACTGGGCGCCGAAGTAGAGGTCTCGCACCGCGACGACCCCGTCGTGGCGGTCCTTGGTGAAGTGCACGCGGAACGTGCCCACGCCCGGCTGCGGGCCTTGCGACTCGACCACCTGGCGGAGCCCCTCGGCCGTCAGCGACGGCGCCGCCTCCAGGCCTCGCTTGAGGAAGAAGAGCTGTTCGCAGATGGCCTCGTACACGCCTTCGTAGCCGGGCGGGAAGTCGTTGCCCATGCCCGCCTCGACGATGGCCTGGCGGCATGTGGCCTGCGGCCCCGGCCGGGGCGGCTCCACGTTGTTTGTCGCCAGGTCGGTGCCGGGCTTCCACCCGAAGGCGACGGCGTTGACGAGCTGCTCCTTGGGGGCGCCGAGCGTGCGCAGGGCGCCGATGGTGTTCTGGGTGGTGAGGCCGTAGACGGGGTCGTAGTCCTGGTTCTGCGCCGTGGCCATGAAGTTGGCCACCGAGACCTGGCAACTGAAGCAGTTGCCCCACATGATCCGGTCGATGCCCAAGGTCTGGAACCGCAGCACTGTGGTCGACAGGTTCTGGTCGTCGAAGTAGTAGGCCTTCTCGACCACGTTCGCGCCGATGCGGGCCAAGGCGGGCTCCAACACCTGCTCGGAGAGGCGCCGCGCCGTCGGGGTGTCGGTGATGAGGAGGCCGACCTTGGAGCCGGGGGCGAAGAAGCCGCGCCGTTGGAGCTGGGCCACGGTGACCTCTTCGCGACGCTCGCCTCCCATGCCGTCGAGGCGGTACCAGTAGGCGCCCAGCTCGGCCGTGCGTTTCTTGTCCATGATCTCGTCGAGGTTGCCGATCACCGTCGAAATCATCTTCCGCTTGGCGGCACAGGTGTTGAAGATGCCTTCGGAACTGAACAGGGGGAGGGCGGCGAAGGCCTTGGCGTCCTGGGTGAAGGCGTCGCACGTCGACTGCTCGGCCTGGCTCCGGGTCGAGGCCTGGGCTGCCGCGTGCACGGGGTACTCGTGGTAGATCGGGACGATCTTGCGGCCTGCGATGCCGCCGTTCTTGTTCATCCAGTCCACCACCGCCTGGGCCGCTTCCTTGGAGGTGGCCTTGGCCTCGTTCCTCGCCGTCGGCGCGAAGGCGGCGAACAGGGCGGTGATGTCGAGCCAGGTGATACCCACCGTGATGGTGGTGGGGGTGATGCCCGTGCCGGTGGCGAGCCGCCCCCGCTGGGCGGCAGCTTCGGCGGCCTTCTTGGCCGCTTCGGTCGCCGCCGCCGACGCGCCCGGTCCTGCGGTGGCGGTCGGCCCGGTTCCTGCAGGGCCGCTGCCGGCGAAGTCGTCCGCCGGCCCGCCTTCTTGTGTTGTGAGCTCTTCGAGCGCTCGGGGCGACAGCCCGTCGACACCCTTGACGGTCGTCCCGCATGCGGAGACGAGGAGGACAGCAGCAGCGAGGCCCACCCAACAGCGCTTCGTCCTCATGGCGTCACCCGACTCCGTGCAGGGGGCCTCGGAACTTCCAGCAGTCGCAGGCTCTCTCGAAGAAGAGGTCTCGCACCGCCGACACGCCGTCGTGGCGACCGGGGCCGAACCGGGTGGCGAAGGTGCCGACGGGGACGTGGTCGCCGAAGGACTCGACCGCCTTGCTCATGCCGTCGATGGTGAGTGACGGTGCCGCTTCGAGCCCTCGCTTCAGGAAGAAGAGCGCTTCGCAGATGTTCTCGTAGGCGCCCTCGTAGCCCGGCGGGAAGTCGTCGGCCATGCCCGCCTCCGTGACCGCCCGGCGGCAATCCGCAGGCGGTCCCGGACGGACCGGCTCCACGTTGTTGGTCGCCAGGTCGATCGCAGGCTTCCAGCCGAACGCCACCGATCGTTCGAGCGCGGCGGGCGGGGCGCCCAGCGTGCGCAGCGCCCCGATGGTGTTCTGCGTCGTCAAGCCGTAGGCCGGGGTGAACCCCTGCGCCTCGGCCGTGGACATGAAGTTCGCCGCCGACACCTGGCACGAGAAGCAGTTCCCCCACATGACGCGGTCGACCTTCGCGTCACTGAAGGTGAGGACGGTGCTCGACATGTTGTCGGCGTCTGTGTAGGTGGCCTCGACCACGGGCGTGACGCCGATGCGCTTGAGCGCGGGCTTCAACGACGTCTCCGCCAGGCGACGGGCTGTGGGGGTGTTGGTGATGAGCAGGCCGAGCCGTGTGCCGGGAGCGAAGAAGCCGCGCCGGTGGAGCTGGTCGACGGTGACCTGCTCGCGGCGCTCGCCCGCCATGCCGTCGATGCGGTACCAGGTCTTGCCGATGTCCTTGATCCGGGGGTTGTCGACGATCTCGTCGAGGTTGCCCACGACCAGGGAGACGAGCCCGCGCTTGGCGGCGCAACTGTTGAAAACGCCTTCGGTGCTGAACGTCGGCATGGCGGCGAAGACGACGTTGTCCTGGGTGAAGGCGTCGCACATCGACTGCTCGGCTTGGCTGCGGGTGGAGTCCTGGGCTGCAGCCTGCGCGGGGTACTCGTGGTAGATCGGGACGATCTTGCGGCCCGCGATGCCGCCGTTCTTGTTCATCCAGTCGACCACCACTTGGGCGGCGTCCTTGGTGGTGGCCTTTGCATCGTTGCGAGCGGTGGGGGCGAAGGCCTGGAAGATGGCGCTGATGTCGACCCACGAGATGCCGACGGCGATGGTGGTGTTCGTGATGCCTCGGCCCATCGCCCCCTTGGGCGGTGCCGTGGTCCCCGTCGTGCCGCCCGGGCCACGCCCGCCCGGCCCGGTGCCCGTCGTGCCCGCCGTGCCGCCGCCGCCGGCCCCGCCGGCGCCCGGCCCGCCCGCTCCGCCTGCACTCCCGGCGCCGCCGATGCCGAGGCCGTCGCCACCGGCGTAGGCCTCCAGCTCGGCGCTGCTGAGGTTCTCGGCGCCGGGCACCGTGGAGCCGCATGCGGCGGTGGTGAGCATGGCTGCGACCAAGGCGACGAGGTGGCGTCGGCCCACTCGTGCGGTCTTCGCCTTCGTGCGCCCGTCAGGTGCGGATGACATCGGCGTGCTCCTCTCGTTGGTCCCGGTTGCCGGAGCGCTCGATGGCCTCCATGCTCCCGCCGAGGTAGGCCTCGACGACGCGGGGATCGTTCCGAACTTCTTGCGGTGAGCCGACCGCCAGGACGCGCCCTGCGTCCATGGCGATGACCCGGTCGGAGATGCTCATGATCAGGGGGATGTCGTGCTCGATGACGAGCAACGTCAGGGCCAGCTCCTCGCGGAGTTGGTGGAGCAGCCCGCCCAGCGCCTCGGTCTCGCGCTGGGCGATGCCCGAGGCGGGCTCGTCGAGGAGGAGCAGCCGGGGCTGCAGCGCGATGAGGCAGGCGATCTCGGTGATGCGGCGGGTGCCGGTCGACAGTTCGCCGATGGTGCTGTGGCGGTAGCCGTGCAGGCCCATGAGGCCGACCAGCTCGCGGGCTCGGGCCGCCTTGGCCCGCTCGGTGCGGCCGAAGCCCAGCACGGCGTCGGCGAGGCGGGTGGGGCTCACGCGCTCGAACGCCAGGTGTACGGCGTCGAGCACGGTCATGGTGGGGAACAGCGCGGCGTCCTGGAACGAGCGGATCATGCCGAGCTGGGCCCGGATCTCCGGCCCGAAGCCGGTCACGTCGCGGCCCGCGAAGGTCACCGTGCCGGAGTCGGGCTCGGTGAAGCCGCCCAGCAGTTCGAACAGGGTGGTCTTGCCTGCGCCGTTCGGGCCGATGAGGCCCACCGTCTCGCCCGGCCACACTTGCAGCGACACGCCGTTGACGGCCTTGACGCCGCCGAAGCTGCGGGCCAGGTCGCGTGCCTCCAGCAGGGGGTCGGGCGTCTGCACCGAGGTGTTGGCGCGGTGGCGGCGCAGCGCGCTCACGTCGATGCCGGAGCCGAGGGGCGTTGCCGCCGGGTCGTTTTCGGCACTCGCACCGCGGCCGGGGGCGTGGGCGATCAAGGCGACCAGCCGGTCGCGGACCGGCAGCATCAACTGGGCCAGCCCGCCGGGCAGGTAGAGGATCAGGATCAGCCAGCCCGCCTGGGTGGCGGCCAGGCCTGCGGCGTCGAGCTCGACGAACTCGGGCACGCCGATGACGTAAAGGGCGCCCAGCAGCGGACCGCTCAGGATCGAGATGCCGCCGATGACGGTCATGGCGACGACGTTGATGCTGGAGTCGATGGGGAAGGTCGAGCCGCTGACCCGCGAGAGCGAGTGGGCGATGAGGGCCCCGCCCACGCCTGCCAGCACGCCCGCGATGCAGAAGGCCTGCACCTTCACCATGCTCGCCCGCACCGAGAAGGCCCTGGCGTTGGCCTCGTTGTCGCGCACGGCCACCAGCAGGCGGCCGAACCCGCCACGGCGGATGTTGCGGGCCAGCCACATGGCGACGATGAGCACGAGCAAGGAGAAGACGAAGTAGCCCTTGGCCGTTTCGATCGGCGTGTCACCGATGCGGGGCCTGCCGGGCTCCACGCCGGCGCCGAAGGCCCACGGCTGCTGGAGGCCCCACGATTGCACCACGAGGGCGAACGACAGGGTGGTGACGGTGATCATCAGCCCGCGGACCCGCAGCGAGGGCAGGCCGACGGCCAGCGAGGCGATCGCCCCCGCCGCCGCGGCGTAGAGCAAGGCCAGGCCGAAGTTGTCGGTGCGCGACATGACGGCTGTGGAGGCGACCGCGCCCACCGCGCCCACGGCGAACTGGCCGAGGGTCAACTGGCCCCCGAGCCCGGTGACGATGCCGACGGCCAGGCCCACCACGGCGTAGCCGACGATGTGCACGAGGATGGTGGCCGAGCTGTTCGACGCCTGCCACGCCACCAGCCCGCTGAGCAGGAGGGCGACCACGGCCACGGCGGCACCCAGGCGGCGCACCATCCAGTGGTTGCGCAGCTCTTCGGCGACGGGCCGCCAGGCCTGCACGGCCGCCCAACTGCCCTTCTCCTCCTCGCGGCCGACCTCCCGGCGCTGGAGGGTCAGGGCCACCACGATCACCACGAACAGCACGAGCGAGACGAAGCCGCTGCGGGGGAAGTTCCAGAGGATCGACTGCTCGATGATGCCGAGGCCGATGCCGCCGACGAGGGCAGCGGGCAGGTTCTTCATGCGGCCGATGACGGCGGCGGTGAGCGCCCGCAGGAGGAGGCTGGGGCCGAAGCCCGCCCCCGAGGCGGTGAACCCGGCGGTGGGCAGCACCAGGATGGCGGTGAAGGCCGAGAGCGAACCGGCCAGCGCCCACGCCAACGCCGACATGCGCCCGGCGAACACACCCGACATCCGGGCGGCCTCGGGGTTGGCGGCGGCGGCACGGATGCCGAGCCCCCACCGGCTGCGGCGGAAGAAGACGGCGAGGGCGACGACCACCATGGGGCCGAAGATCAGCATCGCCATGTACGGCCGGGTGAGGGTCAGCGCCCCGACCTTCGCTGTGGGCAGGAACGGCGGCTGCGGGAAACCCGAACCGGCCTTGGCCTCGTTGTTCACGGCGAAGCCGAGGGCGAGGAGGAACTGGCCCACGCCCAGGGTCGCCACGATGCTCATGACCCGAGGAGCGGCGCGCAGGCGGCGCACGACGGCCACCTCGCTCACGGCGCCGACGCCCGCGCCGAGCAGCAGCGCCAGCACCAGGCCGATGTAGTAGGGCACGTGCCAGCGGCTGACGGCGAGGCCGAACACCGCCGCCGCGAACAGGCCGATCTCGCCGTGGGCGAAGTTGATGACGCGGTTGGTGCGGTAGATGATCACCAGGCCGACGCCGAGCAGCCCGTAGGTGAGGCCCACGATGGAGCCCAGCAGGACGACCGGTAGCGGCGTGTCGAAGCCGAAGGGGGAGAAGGCGAGCAGGGCGGCGGGGCTCATGGGTGCCGGACCTCGGTGCCGATGCCGGTGCGCTGCACGGCGGCGGCGGCTGCTTCGAGCAGGGCGTCCAACTCGGCGTCCTCGGCGGCGGCGTCTGCTTGCTCGGCGTGGAGCTGGAACAGGGTGGCGCCCACCGACGCCAGGGCGAGGCCGCCCAAGCCGCCCGACACCAACCACGGCCACTGCGCGCCGTCGAGCAGGGTGCGGGCGGCGCCGCGCCATGCCAGCCAGACGCCCACGGCGCCTGCGAGCATGAGAGCAGCGCCGACGGCAGAGGCGTTGACCGCCCGTCGTTCCGGCTCCACGCCCGACACGAAGTTGGGCCGGCGGCGGGTGGTGCTCCACACGACCATGGCCCCCAAGGCGATGGCCACGACGGCCCACAGGGCGCCCGCTGCCGCCGAGCCCCGGAAGAACCGCGTGCTCGCCAGCTCGGGCGCGGCCTCGGCCGCTGGTGCTGCGGGTGCGGTGGTGGTCGACGTCGGCGCCGCCTGGGGCGCGAAGAGGTCGAGCTCAGGCGCCGTCAACCCCGGAGCCGACTGGCCCAGGCCGGCGCCGAAGCCGGGATCGAAGCCGCCGCCAAAGTCGTCACCGTCGTCGCCTCCACCGTCGGAGCTGTCGTCGCCGGGGGTGACCACCAACGCGGCGCGCCCCACGGTGAGGCGGAAGGGCGAGGTCACCGGGACGCCGGCCGCGGCGGGCACGCCGTAGGGGACCAGCATCACGCTGCGCATGGAAGAGGCGCCCGCCAGCAGGCCGGAAACGTCGGCCGACCACCGGTTCTCGCCGTTGGGGGTGACGGCGACGCTCGTCTCGCAGTCGGCCACCGGGGCCTCGGCCCACGCGCCGGGGTTGGCGGGCTTCCAGGCGTCGTCGGTCGGGCAGGCGCGAACGGCAGGCGCCCCTTCGAGCACGACGTCGAGCAGGTGGAGCACAGCCCCGTCGTCAGGGCCGAGGCGATCGGCGAAGCGCAGCGCGGCCACGGATTCGGCACCCACCGGTCCGGCCCAGGCGACTTCCACGCCGCCGCTGGGCTTGCCTTCGGCGAGCGGGCGTTGCGTCCACCACCCGGTCGCGGACGGGCCCGCCTCTTCGCCGGAGGCGGAACCCATCGGCGCCGACAGCAACAGCACGGCCACGGCGGCCGTCAGGCGAGCGCGTCGGGCGTTCATGCCGTCTCCGTCGAGAGCCGCCGGCGTCGGGAGGGCTGGGCGGGTGCCGTGCCGTTGGAGGGCTGCACGGCGGGAGCCTCGGCGGGCTGCGCACCGGTGTCGCCGAGGCGGCGCAGGAGGGCGGTCAGTTCTTCGTGCCGGGCGGCACGTTCGGCGGCGCGGCGGCGCCGAGGGCCGCTGCGCAGCAGGAGCAGGCCCACCTGCACGAGGAGGAGCCCCGCGCCGCCCCCGGAGATGACGTAGGGAAGCTGGAGCGAGGTGACCAGCAGCCCGGCGACCTTGGCCCAGGTGAAGACGAGCACGCCGAAGCCGCAGGCGACCAAGAGGACGCCGCCGCCGACCGCCGCCTCGGGCGTGGCCGCCCGCTGGCGCAAGGCATCGAGGACTGTGACGGCCTTGCCGCCACGCGCACGTAGGTTCATTTCGCTCCTTCCGGGGCTGCCCCGGACAGAAAGACCGCTCGCAAGAGGTCGCCTCGGCTGAGGAGGTCGGCGCTCGAACCGTCGAAGCGCATCTCCCCCTTCTCCATGAAGTAGGCGTGGTCGACCAGGCCCAAGGCGATGTTCACCGACTGCTCGACGAGCACCACGGCGGTGCCGCCCGCGTTGATGCGGCGGACGAGGTCGAGCAACGGCCCCACCACCACGGGCGCCAAGCCCAGCGACAACTCGTCGATGAGGAGCAGCCGCGGCTGGAGGATGAGGGCCTTGGACAGTCCGAGCATCTGCTGCTCGCCGCCCGAAAGGGTGCTGGCGTTCTGGTCGCGGCGCTCCTGCAGCCGAGGGAAGGTGGCGAAGCAGAGCTCGATGCCTTCCTCAAGCCCCTGTTTGCGCCGGCCCAGTGTGTAGCCGTAGGTCCGCAGGTTCTCGGCCACCGACATGCCCGGGAAGATGGCCCGGCCGCCGGGCACCTGTGTGATCCCGAGGCCCACGCGGCGCTCGGCGTCGAGGTAGGTGATCTCGTGGCCGCCGAAGCGCACGCTGCCCGCATGCGGCAGGCCGATGCCGGAGATGACCTTGAGCAGGGTGGACTTGCCCGCGCCGTTCACGCCGAGCAGGGCGACCATCTCGCCTTCGTCGACGGTGAAGTCGACGTCGAAGAGCACCTGGAGCTTGCCGTAGGAGAAGTCGATGCCCCGGCACGACAGCATGGGCAGGTGGCCGCCGCTGCGGCGGATGCGCGAGATCTCCTCGTCCTCGAGCACGGCGTCGACGGCCCGGTCGAAGTCGGAGCCGACGGTTCGTGCGGCCGAGGCGATCATGGCGCTGCCGATGAGGCCGGGGCCCATGACGGCGACGAGCGAGCCGCCGATCCCGTAGCGGCGTTCGATGCCGCTGAAGAACAGCAACCCGACGATGCTGCCCGCCGCCGTGGCCATGCCGGTGAGGGCCGACTGGTGGGCGCGCATGGGCGCGGCCACCAAGGTCTGGGCGGTGACGTTGAGCGACGGGGTGATGATGGCGATGAGGCCGAAGGCCAACCCGAACAGGGCGGCCATCACCAGGAAGACGGGCATCAGGGCGGCGATGCAGATCGTCACCACGGCTACGGCCATGAGCGCGCCTGCCGTGCGCACCACTTGCGCCGGGTCCTCGCGGAACATGGCCTCGCCCCGCTTGCCGAACAGGGCCAACGCCCCGATCGAGAGGGCGAAGACGCAGGCGAGGAAGATGCCTCGTTCGCTCGGGCCCATGCCCCAGCGCTCGTCGAGGAAGAAGAACAAGAAGGTGAGGAACGGCGCCGTCAGCGCGCCGATCACGCTGGCCGCGCCGAGCAGTCGGCGCACGGTGCGGATGAGCAGCAGGCGGCGCACGATCTCGAAGAAACCAAGCGTGAGTGTCTCGTCGTGTTCGACGTCGTCACCCGCCTCGCCGTGGCGCTCGTGCACCGCCTGGCGGATGGCCCGCTCGTCGTAGCGGCCGAAGCCGGGGTCGCGCAGCCGGATGGCCGACAGCGACACCACCAATGACAAGAGGCCGGTGACCAGGAAGACGCCTCGCCAGCTCAGGTAGAACCAGCCGGTGAGGATGGCCACCAGCAGCGGCGCGATGACGTTGGCCGCCTGCAGGCCCACTTGGTAGACGGTCAGCGCCCGCACCCGGGCCGACGGGGGGTGGCTGTCCATCATCAACGGGGTGTGCAGCGCCTGGCTGGCGCCCGAGGTGAGCCCGTCGATGGTGCCGACGCCGAGCAGCCCCCACACCCCGGTGACGAAGGCGGTGGCGGTGCCTGCCAGGCTGAAGCCGATGGCGTTGCCCACGGCGAGCAGGGCTCGGCGGGGCTTGCGCGTCAGCGCGGCGGCGGGCAGCGGGGCGACGGCATGGGCGAAGTTCTTGAGGGTGAGGACGGCGGCGACGGCCCCGACCGACAGCCCGAACGAGCTGCTGATCTCCGGCGCCAGCACCACGAAGCCCCACCCGTGCAGGGTGTCGATGACGGCCAGCAGCGAGATGGTGACGAGCGGGTACCGGCTGACGCCGTGGCGCTTGAGGATGGTGTTGAGCTTCTCCGGCTCCCCTTCGCCGGTGCCCTCGACACCGAGGGCGGAGCGCGCCGCCGAGCGCAGCTCGTCACGCGTCTGCTCGATCTCGTCGAGCGCGGTCTCTTCCTCGGCGTTGTGCGCGCCGCGGCCGTTGGCGTGCGCGGGGGCGGTCACCGCCGCCCCCTGGCGACCTTGACGGTGCGAGTGAAGGCACTCTCACCGATCCTGTGACCTTGGGGGTCGACAAGCACGATGGTGATCGTGTGCTCCTCGGTGTCCCCCTTGGCTCGGACAAAGGGCAGTCGCTCCAGCGTCAGCGAGGTGCCGCTTACACGGTACACATCGTGGGAGTTGAACCACTTGTCGTCCGGGCAGCCCGGGGTGGTCTCGCACGCCCGGTCGTCGCGGGCGAGCCAGCTCAGCGGCTTTCCGGGAGGCTGGGGCGCAGCATCGACGAAGACGGCGAAGTACCCGCTCTTCTTGCCTGCCTCGGCGCCCGGCTCGGTGATGGTGAAGTCGTCCACGTCCCAGCGGATGGTCAGCGGCAACTCGACCTCGGCGTCCTCGGCCGGAGCCTGGAAGCTCAGCCGCCGGTCCACCTGGAAGTCGAGGTTGCTGACGCCGCACCCGGTGGCCGTCGCCAGCACCGCCACGAAGGCGATCGGGCGGCATGCCGATGCGAGGCGGCGGCGGGGCTGGAGGGCCGTGGACTGGGGTTTCACAGGTTCCTTTCTCCGTTCACCAATCGAACACCGTGTGTTCCTGTAGGAACAGGTCGGAGTCCCCCAGACTTAGGATCGCGTCGGCCCGCGTGGCCGCCGAGCGTTCCGGTCAGTCGAGGCGCTCGATGATGGTGGCGTTGGCCATGCCGCCGCCCTCGCACATCGTCTGCAGGCCGTAGCGGCCGCCGCTGCGCTCCAGCTCGCAGAGCATGGTGGCGAGCAGCTTGGTGCCCGAGCACCCGAGCGGGTGGCCGAGGGCGATGGCGCCGCCGTTGGGGTTCACCCGGTCCAGGTCGGGGCCCACTTCCTTGGCCCACGCCAGGACGACCGACGCGAACGCCTCGTTCACCTCGAAGTGGTCGATGTCGCCGATGCCCAGGCCCGCGCGGTCGAGCACCTTTGTGGTGGCGGGGATCGGGCCGGTCAGCATGGTGACGGGGTCGGAGCCCACGACGGCGAAGGTGTGGAAGCGGGCCCGGGGCTTGAGGCCCAGCTGGTTGGCCCGCTCCTCGCTCATGATGAGCACGGCCGACGCGCCGTCGCTGATCTGGCTGGCGTTGCCCGCGGTGACGCGGCCGTCCTCGTAGAACGCAGGCTTCAGGCGGGCCAACGACTCCACCGTGGTGTCGGGGCGGATGCCCTCGTCGGCCGTGACCAATTCGCCGAACTCGCCCGGCGCGCCCGTCTCCGGATCGATGCGCCGCTCCCGCACGGGCACCAGCTCACGCTCGAAACGGCCCTCGTCGCGAGCCCGGGTGGCGAGCTGCTGCGACCGGGCGCCGTAGGCATCGAGGTCTTCACGGGACAGGCCCCAGCGCTGGGCCAGCACCTCCGCGCCCACGCCTTGGTGGGGGAGGCCCTTCACGCCCAGCGTCTCGATGTCGCCGTAGCGGCCCCACACCGCTTCGCCGATGGGGAAGGCGTCGGCCGTGGTAGCCGAGCCCATGGGCGTGGTCGACATGACCTCCACGCCCGCGGCGATGGCGATGTCGTAGGCGCCGGCCAGCACGCCCTGGGCGGCGAAGTGCACGGCCTGCTGCGACGAGCCGCACTGCCGGTCGACGGTGGTGGCGGGCACGCTCTCGGGGAAGCCCGCGCCGAGCACGGCGTAACGGGCGATGTTGGCCGACTGGCGCCCCACCTGGGTGACGCAGCCGGTGATCACGTCGTCGACGAGGGCCGGGTCGATGCCGGTGCGGGTGATGAGCGCCCGCAGCACTTCCGAGGCCAGGTCGGCGGGGTGCCAGCCGCTGAGCGCGCCGTTGCGACGGCCTCCCGGGGTGCGGACGGCATCGACGATTACGGCGTTGGGCATGTTGCTCCTCGAAAGAGACTGGGGTTGGTGTGTGTTGCAGCGGACCACGACGGGCACCGCGTGAGGAAGATCTGGAATCCCTAGACCTAACGACGGCCGGTCAGCGCACGCCGTCCCAGAGCAGGCGCTCCTCGGGACGGGGGTCTTCGACTTCGCCGCCGGCGCCGCCGAACTGGCGGGTGACCCGGCGGTCGAGGTCGTAGGGCCGCCACCCGGGGTCGCCCGTGGTGATGTAGCGGACCCACGCACCGTGCATCTCGTCGGCCAGTTCCTGCGGCGGGGTGTCCCCGATGAGGTCGGCGAGGCTGGGGTCGCGCAGCACGTCCCAGGTGAAGGGCAAGTCGAGCCCGTGGGCCGCCTTGAGCCGGCCGCCGAGGGCAGGCGACTCCCAGGCGAACTCGTAGGCGTGCACGGTGGCATACGCCGTCTGCGCTTCGGCCAGGCGGATGCCGGGGATGCGGAACTGGCGGTCGGTCTCCATGGCCGCCCACAGGTCGAGGACCGGCGTGTCGCCCAACCGCTCCTCGTAGGTCTTCATGGCCTCGGCGCCGGATCGTGTGCCCGTGGCGAAGGTCATGTCGTACATGGCCGGGAGGATCTCGGCGGTGATCGGCAGCAGTTCGGGGGCGACGCCCACGAACAGTTGGATCTCGTCGCGGCAATGGCCGACCAGCACGTCCTTGCCCGCCGCGGCGCCCTTGCGGATCGCCTCGATGGGCAGCACGGGCAGGACGTCGGCGCCGATCATCGGCTGCCACGCCATGCCCGACGCCACGGCGTCGCCGTACGTCACCGGGTCACCCGACGAGGCAACCTCCAAGGCCACCTGGGCCTGGGCTTCGAGCAGGGCCTGGTCGGAGACGGCCCGCTGGCCGTCGAGGTCGTCGGGGCTGAGGCCGAGGGCGGCCACGAAACGGGCGGCGACGTTGCGCGCCACCTCGGGGGGCAAGCCGTTGTGGCCTGCGCCGCTCTGCAGGATGCCGCGGTGGAAGAGGTTGGCGGCTGCCGGTGCCGCCAGGAGGCAGCCGACGCTCATGCCGCCCGCCGACTCGCCGCCGACGGTGACGTTGCCGGGGTCGCCACCGAACGCCGCGATGTTCTCCTGCACCCATTCGAGGGCGGCGATCTGGTCGAGGATGCCGTAGGCACCGGTGCCCGGCTCGCCGTCGGCCAGGTGGTGGAACCCGGCGGCGCCCAGTCGGTAGTTCACCGTCACGCACACCACGCCCTGGCGGGCGAAGGTTGTGCCGTCGTAGATGGAGTCGCTCCCCGAGCCGGTGTTGAAGGCACCGCCGTGGACCCACACGAACACGGGGAGGCCGGCGTTGCCGGGGTCGGGCGTCCACACGTTGAGCGACAGGCAGTCGGCGCCCATCGGGTGGGTGGAGTTGAACGAGGCGAAGGACCCGGGGATGACGTTTTGCGGCACGATCGGGCCGAAGGTGGTGGCCTGGCGCGTCTCGGTCCACGGCGTGGGGCGCTGCGGGGGCCGGAAGCGGCGGTCTCCCACCGGAGCCTCGGCGTAGGGGATGCCGCGGAAGACGGCTCCAGAGGCGGTTCGCTCGCCGGCAACAGGGCCGGACGTCGTCATGGCAGTCGGTTGCATCGTCGGACTCCCCCGATCGCGGTTGTCGTCGGCACCGTCGCACCGCGGCGGGCGGGGGAGCGAGTGGGAGTATCCCTACGGTTATCGCCCGGCCGCGCTAAGTGCGGGGGATGTCCAACTAGTTGCGGGGTGCCCGTCTGTCGGACGCTCGGAGCGTGACCACCGCTGACGTGTCGAACAACCGCTCCGCCCTCGTGACCGGCGGCGCCTCCGGGCTGGGGGCCGCCACCGTCGACGCCTTGCTGGCCGACGGCTGGTCCGTCGTGGCCCTCGACCGTGACCCGGCGGGGCGCACCGACGACCGCCTCTGCGAGGTGAAGGGCGACGTCACCTCGCCCGACGACGTGGCCGCCGCCGTTGCCGCCGCCACCGACATGGCGCCGCTGCGCCTGGCCGTGCACTGCGCGGGCATGGGCGTGCCGGGGCGCACGCTCAACCCCGACGGCACGGTGATGGAGCTCGACGTCTTCCGCCATGTCGTCGACGTGAACCTCAACGGCTCGTTCAACGTGGGCCGCCTGGCCGCTGCGGCCATGGCAGGCCAGGAGCGCGACGAGCACGGCGGGCGCGGCCTGCTGGTGTTCACCGCCTCGTGCGCCGCCTTCGACGGCCAAGCGGGGCAGGTGCCCTACGCAGCAGCCAAGGCCGCCGTGGCGGGCATGACCCTTCCCCTGGCCCGCGACCTGGCGCCGGTTGGCGTGCGGGTCATGACGATCGCCCCCGGCGTGTTCGCCACCCCGATGTACCAGCCGTCCGACGAGGTGCTCGATGCCGCCGGCCCCGAAGCCCGAGCGTTCGTGGAGAACATGCACAGCCGCCTGGAGGCCGAGATCCTGAACCCGCGCCGGCCCGGCCGCCCCGCGGAGTACGCGTCGCTCGTGCTCCACCTGGCCGCCAACCCCTACCTCAACGCCGAGGTCATCCGCCTCGACGCGGGCCTGCGTCCTCGGGCCAAATAGGCGGCCGTCGCTCAGGCCTGTTCCGCCTCGTCGACCGGTGACGCGTCGCGGTCGAGCACGTCGAGCGAGTCGCAGTACCGGGCCAGGGCGAGCCGGTTGGCGCAGCCCGTCTTGGAGTAGATACGCGACAGGTAGGCCTCGACCGTCTTTTCGCTGTAGTGCAGTTCCTGAGCGATCTCCCGATTCCGCCTGCCCGCCTGCACGAGGCGGCAGATGTCGAGTTCGGCATCGGTGAGGCCGAAGACCCGACGGCGGCGGGGGATGGGGACGTTCCACCGGCGCAGCTCGGCCACGGTGTGCCGGCGCCACACCGTGGCGCCCGCTTGGTTGAAGACCTCGATGGCGGCGAGCAGGTTGTCCTTGGGGTCGACGCCCAGGCGGGCCGCCTCGTAGCGCAGGGTGGCTTCGAAGGAGCGCATGCCGTGGGCGGCGGCCAGCTCGATGCCGCGGACGGCAGCCTCGGCGTCGTCGTTGGCGGATGCCAGCGCCTTCTCGGTGATCACCCGGAAGCCCGGGCCGCTGTCGTCGCCGACCAGTTCGACGAGGCGTTCGGCTGCGGCCACGGCACCGGCCTTGTCGCCCGCCGCCAGTCGCACGTCCACCAAGCGGTGGAGCAGGGTCACGGTCATCCGGAACGGGGCTTGGGCGGCGTCGATGGCGCCGAGCAGGCGGGCCTCGGCTTCGGCGAAGCGTCCGTCGTAGGCGTCGGCGCCCGCCAGGACGGCGGCCACGATGCGGTCGACGTGGCCGAAGGCAGGCCACTGCCGGTCGACGACCGAGCGGGCGGTGGCCACGTCGCCCGACTCCAACGCCATGGTGCCTTCCACGAAGGCCACCACCGCTGCGCACAAGGCGTGCTGCGAGTCGTCGAACTCCAGGCGGGCCGACTGGCACCGGCGCCGGGCTTCGTTCCAGTCGCCCCGGTGGAAGGCCACCAACGTGCCCGCCACGATCTCGAGGTCCCAGTTGGCGTGGTCGTCGACGACCTCCTGCAGGGCGGCAGCCTCGGCCAACGCCGCTTCGGCGGCCACGATGTCGCCCACGCAGGCGAAGGTGTAGGCGGCGCTGCGGCGGGCCCGCAGGCGCCACGACGGGGGCGCTTCGTCGGCGGTGGCCAGGAGCGTGTGCACCAGTGCCACGGCCTCGGTGTCGCGCACGCTGATGGTGGTGACCTGCGAGGCGGCGTCGAGGGCAGCGACGCGGTCGGCGATCGACGCGCCCGCCAGCTCGATGGCGAAGGCGGCGTCCTCTTGGGCCTCGGCATCGCGGTCGAGCAGGGCGCAGACGCCGGCCCGCATGGCGCGGAGTCGGGCGGTGTCGCGATGGGCGGCCGCCTGGGCGTCGATGGCCTCCAGCCCCTCGCGTGGGCGCCCGGCGGCGCCGAGGGCGGCGGCCAACAGCACCACGACCTGGTCGGCGTGCTCGACGGGCAGCGACGGCAGCACCGAGCGGCAGGTGTCGACGGTCAGGTGCACGGCGCCCGAACGCCAGGCGGCGGCGGCCAGCCGGGTGCGCACGCCGGGAGCGCGCGGGCTGTCGCGCGGCAGCCGGTCGAGGGCGGCGCCGTAGTACGCGGCGGCCGAGCGGGGTGCGGTGCGGGCCACCGCATCGCCTGCTTCGATGAGCACGGCGGCCCGGTCGGCATCGGCCTCGGGGGCGATGGCCATGATGTGGCGGGCGATCTCCAGCACGTCGACGCGTTCACCGCGGCGGCGCAGGGCGGTGAAGCGGTCGGCCAGCTCGGAGTGGATGCGCCGGCGCTCGGCCGGGCCGAGGTCGGCATACAGCGCATCGCGCAGGATGGCGTGGCCGTACTCCAACCGGTCGGTGCCGGTGAGGATGCCCGCCCGCACCATGCGGTCGCAGGCCACCACGGCGCGCTCGGCGTCGAGGCCGGTGATCGACGCCAGTTGCGGGAGGCGGCCGACTTCGCAACTGCCGGCCACGGCCAGGAGCCGGGCCAACGCCCGCACGTCGCCGCCGAGGGGGAGCACCCGCTGCAGCAGGGCGACGCGCCGGCTCAGCGACGGCACGGCGTCGCCGTCGGAGCCGTCCTCGGCCAGGACCAAGGCGGTGTGGATGGCATAGAAGGGGTTGCCGCGGCTGACGCCCACCACGTTGGCGGTGATCGACGGCGTCTGGGCGCCGCCCAGGGCCTGCTCGACGACGCGCACGATGACGTCGTCGGCCAAGGGCGCCAGCGACACGGTGTGCAGGCGCTCCTCGGTGCTCAGGCTGTGCACCAGGTTGTCGAGGGGGAGGCGGCGCTCGGGGAGGTCGGAGCGCACCGTCGCCACCCACGCCACCGGCAGGTGGGCCAGCCTGCGGACCAGCAGCCCGAAGAGGACGAGCGAGTCGCCGTCGGCGGCGTGGAGGTCGTCGATGGCCAGCACCAGCGGGCCCTGCTCGGCCACCTCGGCCAACAGGGCGGCGGTGGCCTGGAAGGCCCGGCGGTGCAGTTCGGCTTCCTCGTCGACGCCGCGGCTGCCGTGGGCCAAGGCCGTCTCCAAGTCCTCCACCCGGCGCCGCACGGCGGCGTCGCGGTGGTCGCGCAAGGAGGAGACGACCTCGGAGAAGGCGGCGTAGGGGTACACCGCTTCCTCGGCCCGAGCCCGTCCCTTGGCCACGGTGACGCCGTTGGCCGCGGCCCGGGCCACGGCGGCGTCGAGCAGCGTGGTCTTGCCCAGGCCCGCGTCACCCACGACGAGCACCACGTGTCCGCCTGCAGCGGAGGCTCGGTCGATCAGGTCGAGGAGGGTCGTCAGCTCCCCATCCCTGCCGATCGGGGCGGAGCCGACGCTCGATGAAAGCGTGTGCTGCATGTGGGTTCCGAGGGCCATCGTACCCAGTCATTCGCCCTATGCCGCCCGCGGTCCCCGCCGTTTACGAAGGTGTAGGGATGCTCCTACTGTCAGGCGGCGACGCCGCGGCGGTACAACGGGGTGGTGTCGAGCGCAGTGACCATCGAGCTGACCTTCATCCCTCCGGCAGGCGCGCCGGTGCCCGGCGCCGCCCCCCATGCCGAGGGCGTCCTGCGCACGAGCGACGGTGAGCTGCGCCCCTTCAGCGGGTGGCTCGAGCTGCTGAGCATGCTCGAAGGGATCGCGTTCGAGCACGCCCAGCCGGCGAGGTAGCCACGCCCATGGCGGAGCGTCGCAACACGTTCTGCCGGGTGTGCGAACCGGCCTGCGGGCTGGTCGCCACCGTCGAGGACGGCAAGCTCGTCGACCTGGCACCCGACCGCGACCACCCGGTCACCAAGGGCTTCGCCTGCCAGCGGGGCATCGCCGGGCTGGAGATCCACCACGACCCCGACCGGTTGAACTACCCCCAGCGACGCCTCCCCGACGGCAGCTTGCAGCGGGCCACGTGGGACGAGGCGATCGCCGACATCGCCGTGCGCATCCGGGCCATCTCCGAGCGTCACGGGGCCGAGGCGTTGGCCAGCTACTGCGGCAACCCGGCGGCGTTCAACTCGATCACCGGCGCGGGCATGCCGCGCATGCTGAAGAAACTGGGCGCCACCCGCCACTTCAACGCGGGCACCCAGGACTGTTACAACAAGTACGCGGCCAGCGCCGCCGTGTTCGGCAGCACCTTGCTGCACCCGGTGCCCGACTTGGCCAACGCCGAGGTCATCCTGCTCATCGGGTCGAACTGGCGGTCGAGCAAGGCCAGCTTCTTCTCGGTGCCCAACCCCTACGGCCTGCTCATGAAGGCGGCGTCGCGAGGCGCTCGCATCTGGTTCGTCAACCCGCGGCGGGTGGAGTCGTCCGACGCCCGCACCGGCCCGACCATCCAGGTCAAGCCCGACACCGACGTGTACTTCCTGGCCGCCCTGTTGTGCGAGATCGAACGAACGGTCGGCTTCGACCCGGTGGTCGAGCAGCGGGGCCGCAACGTCGAGGGGCTGCGGGCCTTCGTGCGCCGCTACCCACCCGAGCGGGTAGCCGAGGTGTGCGGCATCGACGCTGCGGTGATCCGGGAGGTGGCCTTCGCCTTCGCCACCTCGGGGCGCAGCGCGGTGCACATGTCGACGGGGGCCAACATGGGCCGCCAGGGCGCTTTGGCCTACTGGCTGGTGCACCAGTTGAGCTTCGTGACCGGCAACCTCGACCGCCAGGGCGGCAACGTGGCCGCGCCCGCCTTCTACCGCAACACCGAGGTCGGCCGGATGGACTTCGGTGCCGCCCGGGAGCAGACGGAGTTCGGCGAGCGCTTCGCCGCCGACACCCCTGGCGGCCTCTTGGCCGACTACATCACCCAGGCAGAGCACCCCATCCGGGCCATGTGGGTCACCGCCGGGAACCCGGTCCTGTCGGTCCCGGGCGCCACCAGCCTGCACGAGGCCATGGCGTCGCTGGAACTGCTGGTGTGCCTCGACATCTACCCGTCGGCCACCAGCGAGCTGGCCCACTGGCTGTTGCCTGCCACCGACCAGTTCGAGCGGCCCGACCTGAACCTGGCGGCCATCGGCATCCAGCACGAGCCCGCCGCGCAATGGACCGAAGCGGTGGTGGACCCGCAGTTCGAGCGACGGCCCGAGTGGTGGGTCTACGCCCGGGTGGAGCAGGCCCTGGGCATCCGCTCGGCCCTCGACGCCGATGACCCCGAGGCCGTGATCTGGCGCGGCGTCGACCACCTCTTGGACCAGGGGGGGTTGAGCCGCCGACAACTCCGGGAGGCGCCCGACGGCGTCGTCCGCTTCAGCAAGGGGTTGGAGGCGGGCACGCTGTTCGAGACCGCCATCCAGACGCCCGACAAGCGGGTCGACTGCTGCCCCGACGCCTTCGACAGCGCGCTTGGTCGGTGCGACGACATCTTCGCCGAGTTGGCGGGCGAGCCTCCCGGCACGCTCAAGCTCATCTGCGGCCGGCATGCCCGGTGGCAGAACTCGTGGTACGCCAACGTGCCGGGCATGAAGCGGTCGGGCCACGACCGCAACCGGCTGGGCATGAACCCCGACGACGCCGCCGCCCGCGGCTTGGAGGACGGCTCGTTGGTAGAGGTGCGCTCGCAGTGGGGAGCCATCACCGTCGACGTGCGCATCGACGACACCCTGCGCCCCGGCGTCGTGTGGCTGGAGCACGGCTGGGGCCTGCAACCGGGACTGCGGTTGTCGCGGGCCATGCCCGGCGCCAACGTCAACGTCGTGCTGCCGCATGGTCCCGAGAGCTTCGACCGCCTCTCCAACCAGCAGCACCTCACCGGCGTGCCCGTCGAGGTGACGGCCGCCGTCCCCGCCTCGTAAGGAGATCCGTGTACCCCGGCACCTGGGCCAAGAAGCGACCCGACCATCCCGCGTACGTCTTCGCCGGTTCCGGCGAGACCGTTACGTACCGCGGGCTCGACGAGATGTCGAACCGCATCGCCCAGTGGCTGCGGTCGATCGGCTTGCAGACAGGCGACCACGTGGCGCTGATCATGGAGAACCACCCCCGGTTCCTCCAGGTGTGCTGGGCGGCCCAGCGTTCCGGGCTGTACTACACGCCGGTCAACTGGCACCTCACGCCCGCCGAGATGGGCTACATCGTCGGTGACTGCGGGGCTCGCGTGGTGTTCACCACCACAGCGCGGCTGGCTGCGGTGGAGCAGCTGCGCGACGACCTGGCGCCGGGGTGCCGCGTGGTCGTGGTCGACGACGAGCGCTCGTTCGAAGAGACGTTGGCGGGCATGCCCACCACGCCGGTGCCCGACGAGACCGAGGGCGTCGACATGATCTACTCCTCGGGCACCACGGGACGGCCCAAGGGCGGCACCCGGGCGTTGTCGGGCGTCCCCATGGAGCGCGATGCCGACCCCGTCATCAGCGGCTTCGCCGGGCTCTACCAAATGGACGAGTCGTCGGTGTACCTCACGCCGGGGGCGCCGCTCTACCACGCCGCGCCGTTGCGCTTCTCGATGGCGGTGAACCGCATCGGCGGCACCAACGTGATCCTGGAGCAGTTCGACGCCGAGGGCGCGCTGCGGGCCGTCGCCGAGCACGGCGTCACCCATTCGCAGTGGGTGCCGACGATGTTCGTCCGCATGTTGCGGCTGCCCGAGGAGGTGCGCTCGCGCTACGACCTGGGCTCGCACCGGTTGGCAATCCACGCCGCCGCGCCGTGTTCGAAGCCCGTCAAGCAGGCCATGTTCGACTGGTGGGGGCCGATCCTGCACGAGTACTACGGCGCCTCGGAGGGCGGGGTGCAGACCTACATCGGGCCCGAGGACTGGCTGGCGCACCCGGGGTCGGTGGGGAAGGCGCTGTTCGGCTCCATCCACATCGTCGACGACGCCACCGGCGAGGAGCTTCCGCCCG
The DNA here is from genome assembly GCA_035536915.1 of Acidimicrobiales bacterium. Taxonomy (NCBI): domain Bacteria; kingdom Bacillati; phylum Actinomycetota; class Acidimicrobiia; order Acidimicrobiales; species Acidimicrobiales bacterium. The sequence goes on along the minus strand of DATLNE010000049.1, from coordinate 27,208 downwards.
GGGAGTCGGGCGTGATCTGGTTCGACGGTGGGTCGCCCATCAAGTACCACAACGACGAGACGAAGACGGCCAAGGCCTACGACAGTCGAGGGCGCACCACCGTCGGCGACATGGGCTACCTCGACGACGACGGGTACCTCTATCTGACCGACCGCCTCGACAACATGATCATCGCCGGGGGCGTGAACATCTACCCGCAGGAGGTCGAGGACGTCCTGCTCGAGCACCCGGCCGTGGCCGACGTGGCCGTGTTCGGGGTGCCCCACGAGGAGCTGGGCGAGCAGGTGAAGGCGGTGGTCCAGCCCCTCGACGGCGTGGCCACCGGCCCCGAGCTGGCCGACGAGCTGCTGGCCTTCTGCCGGGAGCGGCTGGCGAGCTACAAATGCCCGAGGTCCGTCGACTTCGAGGACCAGTTGCCCCGCTCGGCGGCAGGCAAGCTCTACAAGCGGCTCGTGCGCGACCGTTACTGGCAGGGTCGTGAGTCCTCGATCGTCTGACAGGATCGCACGATGACCATGGACGAGTTCGTCGCCGCCTACGCCGAAGCCCTTGGCACCGATGCGCCAACGGCCCACGAGGTCGAGCAGCTCCTGGCGCTGGCCGGCGTGGCCGCCCACGCCTCCGAACGCACCGCCGCGCCGGTCACCTGCTGGTTGGCGGCGCGGGCGGGCAAGGGCGTCGACGACGCCTTGGCCGTCGCCCAGTCGATCGCCGACGGCGTGGCCTCACCCGAGGCGTAGCCGGGCCGTCCCGATCGGTCGCCGGCTCGTCAGTCGGCGGGGGCGATCTTCCCGCCCAGTTGCACCGCCATGTCGTAGTGGTCGGCGGCGTGCCACAACTCGGTGATCCGCCCGTCGCGCACGGTGAAGATGTCGATGCCGACGCCCGCGTATGTGTTGCCCGACACAGGCAGCCCGGCCCACGGCTTTGTCTGCGTGCCGCGATAGGTCACCCGGGTGACGACTCGGCCTTCACCGAGGTCGAACATCTCCTCGACGGTGGCGGAGAAGTCGGGGAAGATCCCGCGCCAGCTGTCGACGGCGCGCCGGAACTGCTCGATGTCCACCGGCTCGGCGTTCTCGGTGGCGTCGGCGGCAAAGAGGTCGAGCAGCTTCTCCGACTGGCCCTCCGTCCACACCGACTGCCAGAAGGAGCGCACGACGTCCGCGGGGGAGCCTCCCATGGGCCGAACGTAACAAGCCGCCACTCGATGCGCCGGTACACCCGGTGAGACGGCGGCTGCGTGGGTAGCAACCCGGTGTGCAGTTTTCGGAAGGCCGCCGGTGAAGGGGAGCGCTCGTCGGTTGCCCATCGTGGAACGGGTTCGAACCAGCCTTTTCTTTGTGCCCGCTGTGGCCGTCGTCCTCGGCGGGGCGCTCTCGTTCGTCCTCGTCGCCGTTGACCGTGGGATCCCGCAGGACCGCACATCGTGGTACCTGTTCGGCGGCGGGCCCGACAGCGCTCGCAACCTGCTGTCGACCATTGCGGCCGCCATGGTCACGTCGATCAGCCTCATCTTCTCGGTCACGATGATCGTGCTGCAGCTGGCCAGTGCCCAGTACTCGCCTCGCGTGCTGCGCACGTTCATCCGCGACCGCTTGGTCCAGGTGGTGCTCGGCGCCTACATCGCCACCTTCGTGTACTCGCTGCTCGTCCTGCCCGAGGTGCGCTCGGGCGACGGCGGCGACGAAGTGTTCGTGCCTGCCGTGGCGGTCTCGGGGTCCCTTGCCCTGGCGCTGGTGAGCCTTGCCCTCTTCGTCCGCTACATCGACCACATCGCGCACGGGATCCGGGCAGTGACGTTGTTGAGCGCGGTGGCCGACGAGACCCGCCAGGCCATGGCCCGCATGTACCCCGACGAGATCGGCAGCGACGCCGATCACGAGCTCCTCGATGAACGGCCGAGGCCGACGACCGTCGTTCACTCCGCCGACCGAGCAGGGGTCGTCGTCGCCGTCGACGAGGACCGGCTGCTGCGGTGCGCGCACGAAGCCGACGTCGTCGTGCGGCTCGTGCCGCTCGTCGGTGAGTTCGTCCCCACCAAAGGCCCGATGTTCGAAGTCCACGGCGACAGCACCGACGACACACGCAAGGAGATGCTCCAGTGCGTCGGCCTCGCGCGCGAACGCACCATGCAACAAGACCCCGCCTTCGGCTTTCGCCAGATCGTCGACATCGCCGAGCGAGCGTTGTCACCCGGCGTCAACGACCCGACGACGGCGGTGCAGGCCGTCGACGAGCTCCACGACCTGTTGCGACGACTGGCCGACCGGCGCTTCCCGTCGGAGGCGCGGCTCGACGACGACGGCGCGCTGCGGGTGGTCGCCCCCCGCTACGGCTGGGACGACTACGTAGGGCTGGCGTTCGACGAGATCCGGCACTACGGCCGCGGGTCGATCCAAATCGCCCGCCGCATGCGTGGCGCGCTCGAGGATCTGGCAACCGTGGCGCCGGAGCCCCGACAGGCTGCGCTCGACCGGCAGCTCCGCCTACTGGAGGAAAGCACCCGCCGCGACTTCCCTGACGAAGAGGACACCCGGCACGCGCAGGACGCTGCACTGATCTCCTGAGCCCTCACCCCGTCTCGGCGCGGGCCTGGGCGACATGCGAGAGGGTGACGAAACGAGAGGCCTCGCCTCGACTGCTCGGCGGTAGATTGTCGACGGGGGTGGGGGCGACGGCCATGTGCAGCGCCCCACCCGCAGCTGTCAGCCGGCGGGCGGCGGGCAGTCGACGCGCTCGATGCGCACCTGGGCTTGGCCCGCCCCGTGGTCGGTCAGCGTCTCCTGAAGGTCGAGCTCTTCAGCCCGTGGGTTGATCTCGCGGCGGTCGACCTCGGCGTTGCAGATCACCATGCGAACATCGACTTCTTGTGCACCCGCAACCGCGGAGCCGAGCGACGTGGCGTTCATGCGCTGCATCACGATCACAGCGCCGAGCAGCAACACGACTGCTCCCACCGCCACGAGCAGCGTCCACAGCGGCACCCGAGCCGACAGCACTCGTCGATTCGGTCGTGAACGTTCCGAGGTCTCGTGGTCATCACTCATGGCGTCTTCGTCCCCTTTTGACGGCGTCCTCAGTCTCCGGCCACGAAGAACAGCCATTCGCCGTCCTCCGCTATCCCGATGCGGTAGCCGACGTAGCTGCCGAACTTCTGAAAGGCGGCAAAGTCCTCGTCGTCGTACAGCGGCCGCAGCGCCTCCCGTGCCTCGGACGCCACATCGGCCCACCGTTCTGCCGCGAAAGCCGACGGCCACACGAACTGCGGGTCACCCGCGGCGGCGCGCCGGGCATGCGGCGCGTCGAGCAGGGTGACCAAGGCGTGCAGAGGCCGTTCTCCACCGGCCTCGCCTCGCTGCCAGGAGGCGGCGAGGTCGTCGACGCCGCCGAAGCCGGCCGTGAACGGACGCCGTCCGCTGGAAGCCAGTTGCGCCAGGCGGGCGTAGTCGCACTGTGTGGCGGCATCGACGATGGTGCGACGGGTGGTGGCGACCTCCACCGGCAGTCCCGGCTGCGTGGCGGGCGTGGCACTCAGCCCGTCGGCCGAACACCGGGCGGCTCGCGGGGTGACCCGCAACGATGCCACCATCCGGTCGAGTACCGCCTTCACCTCGCCGTACGCCACGCCATCGCGCGCGCCCGCTTGCGAGGCGGACCCGACCACGGTGCGGCCGTCGGCGTCCACGAAGTACGTGTAGGTGCGGGAGCCTGCGGGTTCCACGAGGCCCGTGGATTCCGTCTCCGCTACAACGGCGGTGTGGCCCGCAACGGTGCGGTTCTCCCGAAGCACGACCCGCGCCGCCGTCGACTCCACGACTCGACGGGCGTGGGCGTCGACTGGGCCGTCGAGGACGCGCACGTGCACGGCGATTCCGAAGACGTCTGTGGCGGGGGCAAGTTGGAACGGGCGCGGATTGAACCAATGGCAGGTCTCCACCACCTCGCCGACGTTGGTGTGCCAGTCGTGCGGGTACTCGAGCGCGTACCCGGCGCGGGGCGCCTCGCACGACTGCCACGCAGCCGCAGCCGTCGTCGTGCTCGTGGCCGGGGTCGTGTCGTCACCCGACCCCGTGCCACAGGCCGCCGACAGCAGCGCCAGCGCTACCAGGAGCGGCGGCCGATTCATCCTCAGACGTGTACCCGGTAGGCGGGCGCCTTACGACGCAGGTCGCCACTTGTAACCCGACTGCAACCCTGGCGTTCAGGGTTCGACGACGCTCGTCGTCGTACATCTCGTGGCCAGGGGCGCTGATCGGTTTAAAAGCCCTTTGATTTCAAGGGTTTTTGCTTGATCGTGTAATCGAACACATGTACGATTAAGGAGTGGTCGGGGAGTTGCGGGACGTCGTCGAAAAGCTGGAGGTCCCGCTCGACGGCGAGGCCTTGGCGGAGGCTCTGAAGCTGGCCGACCTGCTGAACGCAAAGCTGGCGGCGGCGGTCGGCGAGTTCGACGCCGAGGCCCTGTGGGAACTCGACGGCGCCACGTCGATGACGGCCTGGCTCCGGCACCACGCGGGCATGACGGCGAGCACCGCCAAATCGACGGCGTCCACGGCGAAGAAGCTCCGCACGTTGCCGATGACGGCGGCGTGCTGGTTGTCAGGGGCTATGTCGGGCGGCCAGGTGCAGGCCATCGTGCGCAACGCCACGCCGGAGTTTCCCGAGCACGAGGCGGCAATCGTCCCTTCGTTGGTCGACCTGTCGGTGGCCGATACCGCCTTGGCCATGCAGCAGTGGAAGGCCATGCTCGACATCGAGCCGAAGCTCGAGAAGGGCGTCCACCTGTCACAGACGTTGGACGGCCAATGGGAACTGACGGGATCACTCGACGCGCTGGGGGGCGAGACGGTGGCGACCGCCTTGCGGCTGGCCATGGTCGACGACCCCGACGTGCTGCCGTCGCAGCGCAGGGCCGAAGCGTTGGTCGACGTGTGCAGGTTCTTCCTCGACCACCAGAACGGCAGGCGGGGTGGCAGGCATCGGCCGCACCTCAACGTGGTGGTCGACTACGACGCCCTGCGCGCCGGCAAGGGCGGCAGCTTCGTGGGCGGCGGGCTGCTCGACGGTGCGTCGGTCCAGGCGCTGGCCTGCGACGCGGCGATCCACCGAGTGGTGACCGACGGCCGCTCAACCATCCTCGACTACGGCACCTCGACGCGGACCATCCCGGCCCCGTTGTGGTCGGCGTTGGTCCTGCGCGACCGACACTGCCGCATCGAAGGCTGCGACCGGCCGTCGCAGTGGTGCGAGGCCCACCACGTGGTGCCGTGGCACGACGGCGGGACCACTGCCCTCGACAACCTGGTGCTCAAGTGCAGCCGCCACCACCACGTCGGCCACCAACCGGGTTGGTCGGAGAAGCTGAAGCCCGACGGCACGTTGGTCATCACCGATCCACGCGGCCGCACCCGCACGACCCGACCACCTGGCGCGTCAACAGCGTTGCCGAGCGGCCGCCACCCACTGACGACGCCGGTCGCGGCTCAGGGAGCCGGGTCGGGTGGCACGACGTGGCGGTCGATGCGTGCCCCCGACTGCCCGAGGCCGGTGACCGTCACGCGGTCGAAGGCGCGCAACGAGCGGTCGTTGCGGTCGAAGTAGAGGATCGAGCAGGCGAGGGGTTCCGACTCCTGCTTCTCCAGGGCGCGCAGCCCAGCGCCGCCGGTGGAGCCTTCGACCAGCAGCCGCGTCTCCGCCCCGAGCATCTGCACGCCGGGCCGGTGGAGGTGGCCCGCGAGCACGACGCCGCTCAGCCCGCCGAGGCCGGCGGCCACCCGGGGGTCGTGCACGGCGACGACATCGACGCTGCCGTGGTCACGCAGGCGGCGGGCGACCTCGGGTGCAAACCGGTCGGCCACCTGGGACTCCTGGCCTGCGTCCGGCGCGGAGCTCTTGTCGGGCGTGAACCGCGGGTCACCGATCCCCCAGAAGCGCAACCCGGCGACCAACCGGCCTTCACCCTCCAGCACCACCGCATTGGGCTGGGCGGCGACAGCCGCAGCGGTTGCCGCCGAGTCGTGGTTGCCCCGCACGAACACGTACGGCACGCCCAAAGTGCCGATCCGTTCAACGAACTGGGCTTCGGCTGCGGTACCCCAGTCGTTGATGTCGCCGGTGTCGACGACGGCGTCGATCTTGAACTGGCGCACCAGTTGGCCGATGAGGTCGAACGCCTGCGGGTTGAGGTGCAGGTCGCTCACGTGGAGGACGCGAACGGTGTCGGTGCTCGCCGTGAACGACGTCAACCCCGCCGTCGTCTTGTACAGCTCGGCCACGTTGCCGATGAGCCGAGTGAGTTGCGAACGGTAGGCGTCGTACTGGGCACGCACCTGCTCGATCGAGCCGATCGCCTGCGGTGCGACCGTCAACAGCCCCGTATAACGGGGCTCGGCCACGGCGTGCGGGTTCCACGTGGCCCGAGCGGTGCCCGCGATGGCCACCGTGGCGACGACGGCCGCCAGTGCGCCCAAGGCCAGCGTGCGGCGCGCCGGGCGCCGCAACCCTGCCACGAGCAACGCGCCTGCCATGGCGCCCGCGACGGCGCGGAGCAAGACGGCGCGGATCGCTTCTCGGGCGTCGCGAGCGGCGTCGTCGTCGACAGCGCTCAGCGTCGACGGGTCCTCGACCACCCGCTGGGCGTCGGCCACGTCGAGCTCGTCCGCCGTGGCGACGAGCCCCAGCGGGCCGTCGTGGGTGTCGAGGCGCAGTGTGCCGAGTGGAGCCAAGCGTACGAAGGTGTCGCCCGTCGAAGAGAGGCGCAACGACACGGTGGCGTGGAACGGCCCGATCTCGGCATGGGTGCGGCCCGCAGCAACGGCACCGCCGATCGCACCCGCCCCGCACATCAGCAGGAGCGCGACGACGCGCACCGGCTTCGCCGTCAGCAGACGCTGGACCGTGCCGGCGTCGCCCGTCCTCACCGGGGTTCGAGGCTCAAGCTGTACCGCGTGGACACGCCGTCCGTCTCCGTCTTCACGCCCAGCGGCTCCGAGCGCGGGTGAAGGGGGAGGTCGTCGAAGTTGCCGCGCTGGAAAGCGGTCTCCGAGGGCATCCGCTGGGTGGCCGGACCGTCGCCGCCGCCGCACGCCGCGAAGAACGCGGGGGCAACGGCGAGGAAGCAGATGCGACGAGGCATGACGACCACCTTCCCACACGACCCGCTTTCGCCAACCCGTCCGCGGGGTAGGGGGTTCGTCGCGTGTTCCGCCCGCTGCGCCGCTCCGGCGGCTACCTGCCCATCGACGACTACGGCCTCCTCGGCAACGGCACGACCGCGGGCTTGGTGGGACGCGACGGTGCGCTGGCGTGGTTGTGCGTGCCCAGGTTCGACGACGACCCCCTCTTCTGCTCGATCCTCGACAACGCCACAGGCGGGCACTTCACCGTCGCGCCGGTCGAGGTGGTGGAGGCGAGGCAGCATTACGAACCCGACACCGCGGTGCTCGTCACCGAACTGCGCTCGTCCACCGGAACCGTCCGGGTCACCGACTGCCTGGCCCTGCGGGCGGGCGCCGACCTGCAGGAGGACATGGCCGCGGGACGCAGCGAACTGGTGCGCTGCGTCACCGTGCTCGACGGCGACGTCCGCCTGCGGGTGGAGATCGAGCCGAGGGGCGGCGCGTCGGTCGAACGCCGCGGCGAAGGCCTACGTGTGCGTGCCCACCGTCGTCCTGAGCTCGACCTGCAGCTGACGGCGAGCGTGCCGCTCGACGGCCTCCACACCGAGCTGGCCATGGCCGCCGGCGACGAGGCGCACTTCGTACTGCGCTGGGCCGAGGCTGCTCGTCGCCGTCCCGCGGCCGACGTGCCTGGGCTGGTCGACGCCACCGCTGCAGCGTGGCGCCGGTGGGCGACGAACATCGCCTACGACGGGCCGCAGGAAGCGCTGGTTCGTCGCTCCGCCGTCACGCTCAAGGCGCTCGACTACTTCGACACCGGGGGCTTGGTGGCGGCGCCCACCTCGTCGCTGCCCGAAGCCGTCGGCGGCGTTCGCAACTGGGACTACCGCTACGCATGGGTGCGTGACGCCGCCCACGCCGTCTACGCGCTGCGGCGCGTCGGCTTGGAGGCCGAGGCGTGGGGCTTCCTCGGCTGGGCCCTCGATGCCGTCGAGCGCGACGGCCACCCCCGGGTGCTCTACACCCTCGACGGGCGTTGCCCTCCGGCCGAGCGAGTCGACAGCGAGCTGTCGGGCTATCGCGACTCTGCCCCCGTGCGGTGGGGCAACGCGGCGGCCGACCAGCGACAGCACGATGCCTACGGCGAGATCCTCGACTGCGCGTGGCAGTGGGTGTCGGGCGGGGGGTCGATCGAAGGCCTGTGGCCACAGCTCGTCGCGCTGGTGCACGAAGCGGCGGCCAAGTGGAACGAACCCGACCACGGCATCTGGGAGGTGCGAACCGCAGGACGGGCCTTCACCTACTCGGCCGCGATGTGCCAGGTGGCCCTCGACCGAGGCGCTCGCATCGTCGACAAGCTCGGGCTCCCCGGCGATGCCGCGGGGTGGCGGGCCGAGGCCGCCCGCATCACCCACGCCATCGTGGAGCAATCGTGGGACGACCAGCGGGGCTCGCTCACCGAGCACCTCGGCGGCGGTGCTCTCGACGCCAGCCTCCTCGCCCTCCCGTTGCGCCGCGTGGTCGACGCCCGCCACCCGCGGATGGTGGCCACCGTCGAGGCAGTGGTGCGCGAGCTGGGCGCGGGCGACGGCCTGCTGTATCGCTACCTGCCCGACAAGTCGCCCGACGGCCTGCCCGGCCACGAGGGCGCCTTCCTGTTGTGCAGCTTCTGGCTGGTCGACAACCTCGCCTACCAAGGACGGCTCGACGAGGCACACAACCTCTACGAATCCCTGTGCGGGCGGGCCGGTCCCTTGGGGCTCCTGCCGGAAGAGGTCGATCCGACGACGGGCATGTTCCTCGGCAACTACCCGCAGGCCTTCAGCCACGTCGGGGTCATCTCGTCGGGGATGAACCTGGCCAGGCTGTCGAGGCAACGTTGAGCGCAACCCGCCTGGTGATCCTGGGTGCCACGGGCGACCTCACCGGCCGCTATCTGTTGCGCGCCTTGGCAGAGTTGGCGGCTGCCGACGCACTGCCCGACGACATCGAGATCGTCGGCGTGGCGCGCGATGCATGGGACGACGGGCGCTTTCGCACCCACGCGGCCGACCGCCTCGGCCGTCACGCAGCCGACGTGCCGGTTTCCGCCCGCTCGTGGTTGGTGGAACGGCTTGCCTACGTAGCGGGCGACGTCACCGACCCCGCCGTCCTGCGCGCGGCCGCAGGCCACGCGGCGGGACCGCTGATCGTGTACCTGGCCTTGCCGCCCGCCGTCTTCTGCCCGGCGGTCACGGGCCTGGTTGCCGCAGGCCTGGCCGAACGGGCGCGCTTGGTCGTGGAGAAGCCGTTCGGCACCGACCTGCACTCTGCGCAGGAGCTCAACGCCGCCCTGGCAGGCAGCCTCCCGGAGCGCGACGTGTTCCGCGTCGACCACTTCCTCGGCAAGCAGACGGTGCAGAACATCCTCGGCCTGCGCTTCGCCAACCGCCTGTTCGAACCACTGTTCTGCGCCGAGCACGTGGAGCGGGTGGAGATCGTGTGGGACGAGACGGTGGCGCTGGAGGGACGGGCCGGCTACTACGACCACACGGGCGCACTGCGCGACATGGTGCAGAACCACCTGCTGCAACTGCTCGCCCTCATTGCGATGGACCGGCCCGAAGGCCTTGGTGAGAGCCCGTTGCGCGACGCCAAGGTGGCCGTGCTGCGGGCAGTGCGGCGCTTCCGGCCCGACGAGGTCGAGCAGTACACCACCCGCGGGCGCTACCAGGGCTACGTCGACGAGCCCGGTGTCGACCCGTCCCGCGCCACCGAGACGTTCACCACCACCACGCTCTTCGTCGACAACGACCGCTGGGCCGGCGTGCCGTTCCGGGTGCGCACGGGCAAGGCGATGGCGGCGCGACGTCGCGAGGTGCGGGTGGTCTTCCGGCCGGTGGAGCGGCTCCCGTTCGGCCAGCGCGACGATCCTGGTCCCAACGTCTTGACCATGGCGATGGACCCCGACCGATTGGTCGTCGACATCGCCCTCAACGGGGCAGGCGATCCCTTCTGCCTCGACCCGGCGCGCTGGGAGCTCGACCTTGCCCCTCAGGAGCTGTCGGCCTACGCCCGGCTCCTGCTCGACGTGTTCCAAGGCGATCCCGCCCTCGCCGTGCGGGGCGACGAGGCCGAGGAGTCGTGGCGCATCGTGGAGCCCATCCTCGACGCCTGGGCGACGGGCGCCGCGCCCTTGGTCGAATACCCGGCGGGATCGGAGGGGCCGCAGTGAGCGAGCGGAGGTTCGTCGGCCCGTTGGCGTCGTTCCTCCAGACGGAGGCGGGCGGCGGCGCCCTGCTCCTGGTGGCGACCGTGGTCGCCCTCGGGTGGGCGAACAGCCCGTGGGCCGACGGCTACTTCGACTTCTGGCACACCAAGCTGCAACTCGGCCCCGACGGCTGGGGCATCCGGGAGGACCTCCAGCATTGGGTGAACGACGCCTTGATGGCCGTCTTCTTCTTCCTGATCGGCTTGGAGATCAAGCGGGAAGCCGCCGTGGGCGAGCTGCGGGAGGTGAAGGCCGCCGTCCTGCCCGCCCTCGGCGCCCTCGGGGGCATGGCGGTCCCGGCCCTGCTGTTCGTGCTGCTGGCGGGCGGGGGCAAGGCGGCGCAGGGGTGGGGCATTCCGATGGCGACCGACATCGCCTTTGCCGTGGGCGTGCTCGCCCTGCTCGGGCCCCGGGTGCCCGGAGGCCTCAAGGTCTTCCTGCTGACGCTGGCCATCATCGACGACATCGGGGCCATCGTGGTCATCGCCGTGTTCTATTCGGGAGGCGTGGCCGTGCCGTGGCTGGCCGCCGCTGCCGTGTGCCTCGCCGCCGTCGTGGCGTGGCAACGGTTCGGCTTCTCGTCGCCGCTCGCCTACGTCCCCCTCGGCATCGTGGCCTGGTACTGCACGTACCGAGCAGGCGTGCACCCGACGATCGCGGGCGTCGCCCTCGGCGTTCTCACGCCGGCACATCCCGTCGACGGCCGCCATGTTTTGGAGGACCTCGAGCACCGCCTCCACCCGTGGTCGTCGTTCCTCGTCGTGCCCGTCTTCGCCTTGGCCAACGCAGGCGTCGCCTTGGGCGACGGTGCGCTCGGACGGGCGTTGTCGAGCCGGGTGGCGCTCGCCGTGTTCGTCGGCCTCGTCGTCGGCAAGACGCTCGGCATCTCCTCGTTCGTGCTCGGTGCCCGCCGGTTCGACGTGGGGCGCCTCCCCGACGGCGTGCACGGCGGCCACGTCGTAGGCACGGCCGCGCTCGGGGGCATCGGGTTCACCGTGGCCCTCTTCATCACCGGCCTGGCGTTCGAGGACGCCGCGCTGCAGGACGAGGCCAAGATCGGCATCCTGGCGGCGTCCGTGGTGGCCGGGCTCATCGGTGCCGCAGTGCTTGCGGTCCTCCGCGACCCCAAGCCCGAGGACGTCGACCTGCCTGCCGCCACGTCCTGAGTCGCTAGTCGGCGAACACCGCTCGCGTATGCGAGGCGAAGAAGCTGTGGTCGTTCCCCTTGTTGGGGTCGTCGGAGTTGTACTTGGCCGACGAGGTGCCGTCAGGAAGCTCGTCTTCGGGGTAGATGGCGCCCACCGGGCAGATGTCGGGCTGGTAGCAGGCGGTGCACGCCGTGCACTCCTCTGTGTTCACGTAGAGCAGGCTGTTACCGAAGACGGCGATGGCGTCGGGGTTCGGCGCGTGCGTCGTGGCGATGTCGCCGCTGCCCGGGGTGTCCTCCGAGAACAACACGTCCTTGGCGGCGTCGTACTCGTAGATGCACTGCACCGGGCACACGTCGACGCAGGCCCGGTCCTTCACGTCGATGCACGCTTCGGTGATGATGGCGAGGCCGGACATACGCGGCTCCTTTGTCTTGTTCGAGGTGGACTGCGATCAGCTCTCGGTCGGCTCCCGTGCTTCGGAGGCGACGTTGACGACGGTGGCGGTGACGGGCACGGCCAGGAAGGCGCCGACGAAGCCCCCGACCGACGCCCCGCCCGCGACGGCAAGCAGGATGACGACGGGATGGAGGTTGAGCGCCCTGCCGTAGACGATGGGCGCCAAGAGGTCGTTGTCGAGCTGCTGGACGGCAAGGGCGACGCCGGCGACGATCAGCGCAGGCACGAACCCGGCGGTCACCAGCGTCACCAGCACGGCCGTGATGCCTGCCACCGCGGCGCCGACGAACGGCACAAAGGCGGCGGCGAACGTGAGCACCACCACAGGGAGGATGAGCCCGCCCGAGACCAGGGCCAGGGTGACCGCCATGATCGCCGCTTCGACCGCGCCCAGCATGGCGGCGCCGCGCAGGTAGCCGCCCAACGTCTGCCAGGCGCGGCCCGCCAACCGGCCCGCCAGGGGACGCCGTTCTTCAGGAAGAGCGGCCATGGCCGCCCGTTGGAAGCGCTCGCCGTCCTTGACGAAGAAGAAGGCGAGCACCAGCGCGAGCAACAAGCCCGCCAGCAGTTCCACGACCAGCACCGCGCCTCGCAGCACGAACCCGCCGGGCGACGCCACCGAGCCCCGCAGGACGTCGCCGAACTGCGACTGCAGCTCGTCCAGGCGGGCCCGGTCGACGGGGACCGGCGAGTCGTCCGCCAGCCACGTCTTGACGCGCTCGAAGCCGTCGTCGAGCGTGGGCGGCAGGCGGCTGAACTCTTCGGCGAAGGCGGGCACCACCAAGGCGACGGCGGCCACCACCACGCCCAGGAACCCGAGGAACACGGCCCAGGTGGCGAGCAGCGGCGGCCACCCGTGGCGGCGCAGCGCGCGTGCAGGCACGGTGAGGGCGACGGTGAGGAAAAGGGCGGCGATCACCGGGAACACGACGAGCCGGAGCGCCTGGAGGAGCCACAGGAGTCCCCAGCCCGCGGCCGCCAGTACGACGAAGCGCCACGCGTACGCGGCCAGCCGGTCGATCGCCGGGTGCACCCGCGGAGCCGAGCCCCCACTGCGGCCCCGGTCGTTCGTCACCGTGCTTTCGTACCCCGGAGCGCCTCGGATGAGGCCAGGACCATCCTTCGTAACCCGAATGCAACCTTTTCGAAGCGGGATCGCAGGGTGGCCTTGCCACACTTCGACGCAGGAGGTTCCGGTGCTCACTTCGACGACAAGGACGCAGGACGACACGGTGATCTGCTCGCTGGCGGGCGAGCTCGACAGCTTCACGGCCCCATCGCTGCACGGCACCTTTGCTCGGGCCGGGACGCCGCACGAGCTCGTTGTCGACATGGCGGGCGTCACCTTCGTCGATTCGGCGGGCATTGCCGCACTCGCGGCGGGCGTCCGCAACCTCCAAGCGGCGGGCACGGGCGTCGTCGTGTCCGTGCCCGCCGCGCATATGCGCCGCCTGCTCCGCTCCATCGGCCTCGACCGGTTGGCGCCGGTCGTCGACGGCCTCGTCACCGCCGGCGGCCCGGCGGGATGACGGCAGGAGCGGAGGCCACACCCTCGCACGCTCTCCTTCCCCAGGGTCTGCGCGTGACCGGGGAACGGCTTCGGGGCGGCACAGTACGGCTGCGGCTCGCAGGGGAGCTCGACCTGGCGACGGGCGAGCACCTGCGAGCCGTAGCCCGAGAGCCGGGCCTGGCGCGCTGCGCCTGCTACGAGATCGACCTTCGAGCGGTGGGCTTCGTCGACTGCGCGGGCATGCGGGCTCTCGCCGACCTCGTGCGCTCCATCGAAGACGTCGGTGGCTGCGTGGCCGTCCTGCCCAGCCCCGCGGTGGCCCGCATCGTCCGTGCCGCCGGGATATGCCGAGAGCTGGTGTTCGCCTGATGTACGAGTTGCATGTGCGAGTGGAAGACGACGACGTCGTCATCGAGGCCCGTGGCGCCCTCGACGCGGAGGCCCGCGCCCACTTGCGTGAATGGATCGAGGCCGCCGAGGAGAGCGGCCTCAACGCCCGCATCGAGCCTGCGCCGTCGTGCTGCCCGTTGCGGCCGAAGCCGACGGGGCTAGCGTTGCCCCGGTGTCGGGCCGCATCCTGATCATCGAGGACGACGACTCGATCCGGGCCACCACGCGCCTGGTGCTCGAAGACGAGGGCTACACCGTCGACGAGGCCACCTCGGCCGAAGAAGGGCTGCAACGCTTCGAGCGCCTGCCCGCCGATTGCGTGCTGCTCGACATCATGCTGCCGTCGCTGAACGGCTTCGACTGTTGTCGCGAGATCCGCAAGCGCAGCGACGTGCCCATCATCATGGTCACCGCTCGCTCCGACGCCTTCGACGTGGTCGCCGGCCTCGAAGCAGGCGCCGACGACTACGTCAGCAAGCCGTTCGAGCCCAAGGAGCTGACGGCCCGACTGCGGGCGTTGCTGCGCCGGGTGCGCGGCTTCGGCGACAGCGCGTCCAAGGTGATCCGGCTGGGCGAGGAGATCGAGGTGGTGCCCGACGAGGGCCTGGTGCGTCGTCGGGGCGAACCCGTGCACCTCACCCGCACCGAGTTCCGCTTGTTGTGCGAGATGGCGGCGGCGCCCAACCGGGTGTTCTCCCGGGAGACACTGCTGTCGCAGGTGTGGGGCTACGGCTACTTCGGCGAGGCCAAGCTGGTCGACGTCCACATCCGCCGCTTGCGCACCAAGATCGAGGACGACCCGGCGTCGCCCCGGTACGTGCAGACGGTGCGCGGCCTGGGCTACAAGGTCGTCCCCTAAGCCGCGGCCGCCGACCGTGCGACTTCGGAGCCGTCGCCTGCGGGACCGGCTCATCCTCGCCTTCGCCGTCGGCGGCCTGTTCCTGGTGACCGCGCTCGCCGTGCTCACCCACGTCCTGGCCCGCGACTACCTGCTCGACCAGCGCCAGTCCTCGGCAGCCCGGCAGGCACGGGCCAACGCCCGCCTTGTGGCCACGCTCGTGCGGGTGCCCGACTCCGGGTTGCCCCGGCTGCTGGGGGCGCTGGAGACGCGGGAGACCTCGCGTTCGGTCGTCCTGCACGGCGGCGAGTGGTTCGCCACGTCGGTGGCCGTGGGCCGAGACGCGCTGCCCGCCGACCTTCGTGAGCTCGTGGTCGACGATCGCCAAGCGGGCAGGCAGCGCTTCCGCTTGGGCCGAGAGCCGGCGCTGGCGGTGGGGCTCCCGCTGCCCGACGGCGACGCCTACTTCGAGGTCTTCCCCCTGACGGAGTTGGAGCGCACGCTGCGCGCCCTTCGGTATGCGCTGGCGCTGGCGGGCGCGGCGACGGTGGCCGGGTGCGTCGGCTTGGGCGCGTGGGCCAGTCGCCGGGTGTTGCGGCCCATTGCCGACATCGGCTCGGCCGCCGAGAAGATCGCATCGGGGAGCCTCGATGCGCGGCTCGACGCTGCGGGCGACGCCGAGTTGGTGGCGCTGGCCGACAGCTTCAACGCCATGGCGGAGTCGCTCGAACGGCGCATGGCCCGGGACCGCCGCTTTGCCGCCGACGTGAGCCACGAGTTGCGCTCGCCCGTCACCGCCTTGAAGTCGGCGGTCCAGGTCATGCGGACGCGGCGCGAGTCGATGGACGACCGGGGACGGCGTGCGTTCGACGTGCTGGCCGCCGAGGTCGACCGCTTCGACCGGTTGGTGCGGGACCTGCTGGAGATCTCGCGCGCCGACCAGGAGCCCACCGCGGCCGAGTTCGAGACCGTCGACTTGGGCGCCCTCGTGCACGCCGCCTCCCGAGGCGCGCCCGTGGCGGTCGAGGGACCCGAGCCGGTGCGGGTGCGGGGCGACAAGCGCCGCTTGGAGCAGGTCGTGGTGAACCTGGTCGAGAACGCGGCGGCCCACGCCGGAGGCGTCGAGGTGGTGCGCGTGCGTCGGGAAGGCGACAAGGCGCTGGTGGTGTTCGACGACCGCGGCCCCGGGGTGCCCGCCGACCAGCAGGAGCGTGTCTTCGAGCGTTTCGCCCGCGGGCCGTCGAGCGGGTCGCGGCCGGGCGGCATCGGGCTCGGCTTGGCGTTGGTGCGCGAGCACGTCCGCGTGCACGGCGGCCGTGCCTGGGTGGAGGACCGGGAGGGCGGCGGCGCCCGTTTCGTCGTGGAGCTGCCGGCGGTGGCCGAATGAGCAGGCTGCGGCTGGTGCGCTCCGTGGGTTGCTTGGCGCTGTCGTTGCTCGTCGCCTGCGGGGTGCCCACCCAGGACAGCGCCGAGCGCTTGGGGGACCAAGGCGCCGTTGCCTTGGTCGACCCGCCCCCGGCCTCGCGGCCCGGCGCGGTGTCGATCTCCGTGTTCCTCGTGCGCGGCGTCGACCTCGTCGCCGTCGCCCGCGCCGTCGAGCCGGTGACGGTCGACGGCGCAGTGCACGCCCTCATCGCGGGCCCGTCGAAGGAAGAAGCAGCAGCGGGCCTCCACAGCGCAGTGGGGCCGTCGACGCGTGTGCGCCAGGCGGTGGCGGAGGACCGCGTCGCCCGCATCGACCTGTCGTCGCCGTTTGCCCAAGCTCGCTCGGAAGACCAAGTGGTGGCCGTGGCGCAGTTCGTCTACACGGTGACCGGGTTGGCCGACATCGAGGCGGTGTCGATCACCGTGGACGGCGAGCCCATCGAGGTGCCGACGCCCGACGGCGGGCTGCGGAGCGGGCCACTGCGACGGGCGGACTTCCCCGGGCTCAAGGCTGTCCCCTCGTGAGGGGCGGCGTAGACGGCAACGCCGCCGGGTACTGACGGCGCGGTGGCCCAACCGCACGCATCCGGACGCCAGAGGACGGATCGGGAACGCCTGGCCGAGTCGATCGCCGCGTGGCTCGACGTGCCGTTCACCGTCGCGGGCATCCTGCTCGTGCTCGTCATCGTGGCCGACGGCGTCACGCCGTCGGGCAGCGGGTGGAAGTCCGTGTGGTTCGTGGCGGGCTGGGCGCTGTGGGCGTTGTTCGCGCTGGAGTTCCTCCTCCGGGTCGTCATCGCGCCGTCGACGAGTGCGTTCCTGCGTCGCAACTGGTGGCAGCTCGCCTTCCTGGCCGTCCCCTTCTTGCGATTCCTGCGGGCGTTCACGAGGAGCGCGCGGGTGGCGAGGGCGGTGTCGACGTCGGTTCGCGGCACCAGGACCGCCGCCCGCCAGTTGACGAGCCGGGTGGCGTGGCTCGTCTCGGTCACCGTCGGGGTGGTGCTGGCAGCAGGCCAAGTGCTGTACGAGTACGGCCCCGGCCTCACCTACGGCCAGTCGCTGCACCGCGCTGCGCTGGCGGCGGTGAGCGGCGAGCCGGTCGGGGCTGACGGCGCAGTGGTGGCGACGATGGACATCGCGCTGGCCTTGTACGCGACGGTGTTCTTCGCTGCACTCGCCGGCGCGCTCGGCGCGTTCTTCCTGGGGGGCCGACGAGAGCCGGGCTAAGGCGTGCGGGGCAAAAACACCTGTGCTTATAAGGGTTTTTGCTTGATTTGCCGATCGAACATGTGTACGATCAGAGCGTGGTTGGAGAACTGCGGGACGTCGTCGAAAAGCTTGAAGTTCCGCTCGACGGCGACGCCCTGGCAGAGGTCTTGAAGGTGGCGGACCTGCTCAACGCCAGGCTGGCGGCGGCGGTCGGCGAGTTCGACGCCGAGGCGATGTGGGAGCTCGACGGAGCCACGTCGATGACGGCCTGGCTCCGGCACCACGCAGGCATGACGGCGAGCACCGCGAAGACGGTGGCGTCCACCGCGAAGAAGCTCCGCACCCTGCCGATGACGGCAGCGTGCTGGTTGTCAGGGGCTCTGTCGGGCGGCCAGGTGCAAGCGATCGTGCGCAACGCCACGCCGGAATTTCCCGAGCACGAGTCGGCGGTGGTGCCCGCGTTGGCCGACCTGTCGGTCGCCGACACCGCGTTGGCCATGCAGCAGTGGAAGGCCATGCTCGACATCGAGCCGACGTTCGAGAAGGGCGTCCACCTGTCGGAGACGTTGGACGGCCAATGGGAACTGACGGGATCCCTCGACGCGCTGAGCGGCGAGACGGTGGCGACGGCGCTGCGATTGGCGATGGTCGACGACCCCGACGTGCTGCCGTCGCAGCGACGGGCCGATGCACTGGTCGATGTCTGCAGGTTCTTCCTCGACCACCAGAGCGGTCGCCGCGGCGGACGGCACCGCCCGCACCTCAACGTGGTGGTCGACTACGAAGCCCTACGTGCCGGCAAGGGCGGCAGCTTCGTGGGCGGCGGGCTGCTCGACGGTGCGTCGGTGCAAACCCTGGCCTGCGACGCCGCCATCCACCGAGTAGTCACCGACGGCCGCAGCACCATCCTCGACTACGGCACCTCCACCCGGACGATCCCAGCCCCGCTGTGGTCGGCGTTGGTGCTGCGGGATCGGCACTGCCGGTTCGAGGGCTGCGACCGGCCGTCGCAGTGGTGCGAGGCCCACCACGTGGTGCCGTGGCACGACGGCGGCACCACTGCCCTCGACAACCTGGTGCTCAAGTGCAGTCGCCATCACCACTTGGGCCACCAACCGGGCTGGTCCGAGAAGCTCAAGCCCGACGGCACCCTCGTGGTCACCGACCCGAGAGGGCGCACCCGCACGACCCGACCACCGGGGACGTTGCCGCATGTGCCACGCCGTGGCACCAAGTCCTGCGGCGTCGAGCAATCCGATCACCCCCGCGGCTTCGAACCAGCCTTGTGAACGCGCCCGAGTCCATCCGTCGCATGCCGATCACGACGCCGATGGTGGTGATGTCGGCGATGTTCGTCGCCGCGGGCGGGTTCATCCACGCGCGCCAGTGGCTCGACGTCTATCGACACGTCCCGGCCGACGCGCCGGGCGCGGCCGTCGTCCGCATCGGGTTCCCCCTCAACGCCGCGGCATCATTTCTCTTCGTCGTTGCGCTCGCGCTGGTGTTCCGCCGCCCCTCACGGCTCACGCGACCTGTGGTCTGGGCCGCCGTCGCCTTCCAGGTCGCATCGTTGGCGACGCTCGTCGCCACCCGCGTCGGCTCGGTCGTGGGCTGGGCGGAGCCGATCTGGACGCCCGCGGCCCAGCAGACCCTGGCCGTCGAGGCCGCAGCGATCGCCGCACTCGTGGTGCTGGCGCTGTTCAGCCGCCGTGGGCAAGCAGCCGCTGGACCTCTTCCACATCTCCACGGCTGCCGATGTAAAGCGGCGTGCGTTGGTGAAGCGCCTGCGGCGTGATGTCGAGGATGTCGTGCTCCCCGTCAGTAGCGGCACCACCGGCGTGTGCGGTGATGAAGGCAAGGGGCGCGTTCTCGTAGAGCAGCCGGAGCTTGCCTTCCGGCTTGGCGCTCGTCGGCGGGTACATGAACACGCCGCCCTTCAACAGGGTCCGGTGCATGTCGGCGACGAGCGCTCCCGCATAACGAGCCTGGCGCGGCCCGCAGCGGGTCTCCTGGCGTCGGAAGGCGGCGACCATCGAGCGAGTCGTGTCGTCCCATTCGCGCTCGTTGGCCTCGTTGACGGCGTAGCTGCCCTTGCCTTCGGGGATGCGGATGTCGGGGTGCGTGAGGAAGAACGTCCCGATGGAACGGTCGAGGGTGAAGCCGTTCACGCTGCCGCCGACGGTGTAGACGAACATGGTCGACGGCCCGTAGAGGACGTAGCCCGCGGCAACCAGGTCGCGTCCGGGCTGGAGGAAGTCGGTGACGTCGGCGACCTCGCCGGCCCGGCCGGCAGCGCGGCGGTAGATGCCGAAGATGGTGCCCATTGCGCCGTTGACATCGACGTTGCCCGAGCCGTCGAGCGGGTCGATGGTGAGGACGTACTTGCCGTGCTCGGAGCCGGGCATGGCGTAGACGTCCTCGCGCTCTTCGCTGCCGATCCCGGCGATCATCGGTGCGTGGTCCATCACCTGGCTGATGATGTCGTTGCTGATGATGTCGAGTTCCCGGACCTGCTCGCCCTGCACGTTGCTGTCGCCGGTGAGGCCGAGCTTGCCGACGAACCCTGCGCGCATGATCTCGGACGCCAACATCCGTGCCGCGAGGCTGACTCGGTTCAGCACGGTGGACAGGTCACCGCTCGCGCCCGACTGCGCCTGGTCGCGGAAGAACTGCTCGCTGAGGGTCAACCCGGTCAAGAGGGACACGCTGTCGAGCTTGCCAAAAGACCCGACCGCGGCGACAGCCGCGCCCGCTGCAGACTGCACGTAGCATTGCCGCCGTCGAGGTCAGGCGCGCATGGCGATCCGGGTGAGGGACGCCGTGGAGGGTCGGATCGACGGCCAGCTCCGGCAGACGTGCCGAGGCGTCAACCACAGGGGGCACACGTGCTGGACGACCGCCAGAAGACGCTCTGCGATGACAGCCCGTGGGACTTCGGCGGCCTGCGTGCGACGATCGTCAACTGCACGCTGAAGCGGTCGCCCTCGCAGTCGCACACGCAGGGCCTGCTCGACCGCTCCATCGCGATCATGGAGCGCGCCGGCGTTGAAGTCGACGTGATCCGCGCCGTCGACCACGACCTGCCGCCGGGCGTCTATCCCGACATGCGGGAGCACGGCTTCGCCACCGACGAGTGGCCGGCGATATGCGACCGTGTCATGGCCGCGGACATCGTCGTGATCGGCACGCCGATCTGGTTGGGCGAGAAGAGTTCGGTGTGCACCCGCGTGATCGAGCGCCTGTACGGCAACTCGGCGGAACTCAATGACGCGGGCCAGTACGCGTACTACGGCCGCGTGGGCGCCTGCGTCGTCACGGGCAACGAGGACGGCGCCAAGCACTGCGCCATGAACATCCTCTACTCGCTCCAGCACCTGGGCTTCACGATCCCGCCCCAAGCGGACGCGGCGTGGATAGGCGAAGCCGGGCCGGGACCTTCCTACCTGGACGACGACTCGGGCGGACCGGAGAACGACTTCACCAACCGCAACGTGACGTTCATGACGTGGAACCTCCTCCACATGGCGCGGATGCTGCGAGACGCCGGCGGCATACCGGCGTACGGGAACCAACGTTCGGCCTGGGACGCGGGCTGCCGTCCGGCCTTCGACAACCCCGAGCACCGCTAGCACCCAGCGGTCTTGTCGTGGGCGGCTGAATCCGCTCCCACGAGAGCTTCGCCCGATTTGCCATCCGCAGCCGAGCGCGGCCTCGAACACACCCTGTGACCGCATCCCCGCGGACGCAGAAACGAGGCAGAGCCGATGCCGAACCGATCCCGCGTCCGCAAAGGAGCAGTCGCCGTAGGCGCACTGTCGCTCCTGGCCGTGACCGCCGTCCCAGCGAGTGGCGCCAGCCACCGTGAAGCGCCGTTGACCGCGGCCGATCCCCAGATCGACGCCACGGACCTCTATGCGTTCGTCAGCCCCGACGCACAGGACACCGTGACCCTTGTCAGCAACTGGATTCCCTTCCAGGAGCCGGCGGGCGGCCCCAACTTCTACCTGTGGGGCGAGGGCGTGCAGTACGACATCAACATCGACAACAACGGCGATGCCAAGGCCGACATCGTCTACCGCTGGACCTTCAAGACCAACGTGAAGAACAAGGACACGTTCCTCTACAACGTCGGGCCGGTCACATCGCTGAAGGACGACACGCTCAACATCGTCCAGACCTACAACCTCGAGCGGATCGCCGCCGACGGCAAGGCTGAGACGCTCGTCACCGACGCCATCGTCGCCCCGTCGTTCGTGGGCAAGGCTTCGATGCCCGACTACGGCAAGCTGCGCAACGAGGCGGTCACGCCGTTGTCGAACGGCAAGGGCAAGAGCTTCGCCGGCCAGGCCGACGACCCGTTCTTCCTCGACCTGCGCATCTTCGATCTGCTCTACGGGGCGGACCTGAGTGAGACGGGCGACGACACCCTCGATGGCTACAACGTCAACACCCTCGCCGTCCAGGTGCCGAAGTCGGATCTCGCCGTGTCGGGCGACGCCAACGCCAACCCGGTTGTCGGCGTCTGGACCACCGCGTCGCGTCCCGGTACCCGTGTCCTGAAGAATGACGGCACGGTCAAGGGCTCGGGCAATTTCGTACAGGTGTCCCGGCTCGGGAACCCACTGGTGAACGAGGTCGTCGTCCCGCTCCAGTTCAAGAACGCGTTCAACGGCTCCACCCCCGACGGGGACTCGCAGTTCCTCCCCAAGGTTCAGGATCCCGAGGTGCCGAAGTTGATCGAGAAGATCTACAAGATGCCGGCCCCTGCCACTCCTCGGGACGACCTGGTGTCGGTGTTCCTCACGGGCGTGGAAGGCCTCAACAAGCCGGCCAATGTGACCCCGAGCGAGCAGCTTCGGCTCAACATGTCGATCCCGCCGGCAGCAGCACCGGACCGAATGGGCGTAGTCGGCGGTGACAAGGCCGGCTTCCCGAACGGCCGGCGCCTCGACGACGACGTCATCGACGTGGCTCTGCAGGTGATGATGGGCGAGCTCAAGGGCTCCCCGAACGACCTCGGTGACGGCGTGAACGCCAACGACGTCGCCTCGGTCGCCACGTTCCCTTACGTCGGCCTGCCCCATTCAGGGTCCGACGCCGCCAACACCCAGGTGAAGGGCGTCCAGCTGAACCGCAGCAGCGCCCCCGCCGGCGGAGTCGCCGCTGGTGGCGGGGGAACGAGCGGGAACAGCAGTTCCATCCCCTCGGTACCGCTCACCGCCGCCGTGGCAGGCATCGTGCTGATGTCCGCTGTGCTGATCAACCGTCGCAGGGTCCTCAACTAGGGCCCTTCGTTCAGCGGTTAGGGACCACGGGTGGTTCGCCAGGCCACCGCGGCAATGACGCCGCGGTGGCCTGCAACCGCACATCGAGCATGCCCGACCACCAGATTGGCTTCGCCGGTTCGGCCAGCCCCGGCGGCAGCGAGCGAACGGGCCAAACCCCCAGGAGACGACGATGTCGGTTTCGCCCACAGCCTTGACCAACCTGCCGTCGCGCGTCGTCACCGCGGTGCTGGGTGGGGCCGTAGCCCTCGTGTTGAGCGGAGCCATGGCGGCTCTCGTCCAACACCGCGAGGTGCCGGGTTCCCAGTTCGCCGTATCCTCGGCTGCACCCGGCGGGCGTCAGTCACCGTCGTCGCCCACGTCGCCGTCGTCGATCGCAGAGGCTGCGGTGGTGACGCCGGTGCGCGTCGACATCCCCAGGATCGGGGTGTCCGCACCGGTCGATTCGATCGGCCTGCACGACGATCGCACCGTCGCCGTGCCGGACACCTTCGACCGAACCGGCTGGTACAGCGGTCTGGAAGCACCGGGCCAGGTCGGAACCGCCATCATCGTCGGCCACCTCGATTCGCACACCGGTCCGGCCGTCTTCTTCCGGGTACCCGAGCTCGGCCCCGGCGACGAGATCCTCGTCGCTCTTGCCGACGGCACCAGCGTGCGTTTCGTGGTCGAGCGAGCGGAGCAGTACCGCAAGCAGGAGTTCCCGACCATCGCCGTGTACGGGCCGACAGACAGGCCAACGCTTCGACTCATCACCTGCGGCGGCACCTTCGACAAGAAGAGCCGCCACTACCGAGACAACGTCGTTGTCTACGCGAGCGCCCAGGAGGCGACATGACGAACCCGAACACCCTCCCAGCCGGCCCTGGCGGCGTCCACGGCCGGGTGCGGCGGACCCCGATCACCGCTGCCCTCCTCGCCGCAGGCATCGCCCTCCTCGTCGTGGGCGTGGCGGGTGTGGCCTTCCAGCGCCGACCGTCGGCGGGGAGCCCGGCGGCAGCGGCATCGGTGCCGACCACAGCCGCCACCCCGCTGGCCCGGTTGGAGAAGAAGGTGGCAGACGATCCCGGCGACGCCAGTGCATGGGCGGCGCTCGGTGCGGCCCATGTCGACCATGCACGGGTGAACTCCGACCCGTCGTCGTACCCGAAGGCCGAGCGGGCGCTGGACAGGTCGCTGGCCCTCGACGGCGATGGAAACTGGGAGGCGCTGGCCAGCCAGGGCGCTCTCGCTGCTGGCCGGCACGACTTCGCCAAGGCACTGCGCTTCAGTGAGCAGGCGCGTGAGCTGCAACCGCAGAGCTCGTTCATCCTCGGAATCATCGTCGACTCGCTGACCGAGCTCGGCCGCTATCCAGAGGCGGTGGACGCCGCACAGGCCATGGTCGACCTACGCCCCGATCTCGCCTCCTACGCCCGCGTCTCGTACCAGCGCGAGCTCCACGGAGACATCCCCGGTGCCATCGACGCCATGCAGGCCGCTCTTCGTGCCTCCTCCGCTCCCGGCGACAGGGCGTTCGCCGCGTATCACCTGGGGGAGCTGGAATGGCAGGGAGGCGACGTGCCCCGGGCGGAGGCGCGCTACCAAGAAGCTCTTCGGGCGGACCCGACAGCCATGCAGGCCGTGGCAGGACTCGGAAGGGTCGCCGCTTCGAGGGGCGACCTCGCAGCCGCCATCTCCCGGTACGAGGAGGCGGTGGCGGGCTTTCCCGATCCCGAGGCGCTGAAGGAATTGGGTGAGCTTCACCTCCTCGACGCAGACCGCGAGGCGGCGGAGCTGCGGTTCCGTCAGGCCGCTCGGGAGAACGCGAAGCAGGCCGCCGGTGGGGTGGCCGTCGACCTCGAGATCGCCCTGTTCAGCGCCGACCACCGGCGCAACCTCGATGCGGGACTGGCGGCGGCAAGCCGGGAGTGGGGTCGCCGTCAGAGCATCCACGTCGCCGACGCTCTCGCCTGGCAGCTGTTCGTGCACGGTGAGCACGAGAACGCCCTGGTGTACGCCGACAAGGCCCTGGCCCTGGGCAGCCGGAACGGCGCGTTCCACTTCCACCGGGCAGAGATCCACCGTGCCCTGGGCAACCGCGACGCAGCGGTCGCCGACTACCGCCAGGCTCTGGCGATCAGCCCCAACTTCTCCCTGCTCCATCGGGGCCCAGCCCAGCGCGCCCTGGCTGACCTGGCTGGCTAAGCGGCGAGCAACTGCGGTGAGGGACGGGCGCCAGGGAGCTCGAATCAAGGATCCCCCTATCTTTTTCTCGATCGGTCCCGTAACCTCGCCACAGGGGGAGGGGGACGACGCCGGTGGACAAGAGCAGGCGGAGCTTCTTGCGCAGCGGGGTGGTAGCCGGAGCCGGGCTCGTGCTACCGCACATTCGCCTGGCGTCGACATCTGCCGCTGTGCCCCGAGCGGCGGGTGTGGGCCTGGCAACGGTTCAGGAAGGCAAGGGATTGATCCTGGCCCAGGACTTCACCGGCCCGGTAATGGCTCGATTCGTCGTCTGGCCGGCGTCGGTTCCGGGGCAGGTCACCACCAGCGGTTGGGTGGCTTCCAACCGGGCGAACATGGCGATGGCCAACTTTCCGACCCTGAGACCGCCCCCTGGATCGGCTCTGAACTGGAGGGCCGATACGTACAACGGCTCGGCCGCCCCCGTACAGGGGCCCCAACGTGCGTTGGCAGCCTGGCCGGCGGTGGGAGAGCGGGCGCAGTGGAACTTTGCCTTCGGATCTTGCGCTACGCAGGTTTCCAGGCTCGTTCCCGCTCTTGGCACAGCGGCAAAGTTCCGGCCAAAGTTCTTTGCCTTCCTGGGCGACATGGGGTACCGGGATGGCGAGCAGTACCCGGTACAGGACTACGCGAGCTACTCCAGGATGTTCCGCGACTTCCTCGGCCGGCCCGATATGGCCGCCCTTCTGGGTACCACGGCGTTCTTCGGCATGCAGGATGACCACGACTACGGCAAGGACGATTGCGACCGCAGCACGGTCAAGCCTTATACGGTCGAGGCCTACGCCGATCTGGTCCCGGGCGCCAGTGCCGACATCCTGGCGTACCGCAGCTGGCGGATCGGAGGGGTGGATTTCTTCCTCACCGACAACCGGCGCGATCAGGATCCGCCCAGGCTCTATCAGAACGGCCGCTACCGAAGCGTGCTGGGGCAGGCTCAGCGGGATTGGCTCATGAGCGGGCTGGCCGCGTCAACGGCCCGGGTGAAGGTGGTGTTCGTGCCGATGACGCCCGCCTACTACTGGTCGGGAGGGGAGCGGTCGGAGCTCCTGCGCTTCATTGCCACCAGCGTCTCCGGGGTCGTCATCTTCTTGTCCGGGGACAAGCACGCCGGTGCCTTCGCCCGCTACTCGGAGCGGTGCTGGGAGCTACTGGCTGGGCCGTTGCGCAACCCTGTCAAGCACAACACCCCGTACCGACGGTTTGTCCTGTGGACCGAGAACGGCACCGGGCGGTCCGTCTCCGACTGCTTCGGGTTGGTCGAGGTCGACACACTGGTCAACCACACGGTGACCCTTCGCTTGATGAGCGGGGACGGGCCGGAGCTTCACCGCCAGGTCGTGCCACTGTCCTAGAGGGGAGGAAGCACGAGATGCCAGGAGGCGACGACGTCGCGCTTCCTGGCATCTCGAGTGGGAACGGCGCAGGCGGCAACCCCGTGGTGGGGACTACCGGACGACGACCTTGAACGTGCTCCAGGCCGGGGAGGCGTCTGTGTTGGAGGTGGCGTCGGAAGCCACCACGCGGATGCTGTAGCTTCCCTTGCCCATCAACCGGGCGGTGAGCTGCCAGGTGGTGGATGCGCTGTCGGCACTTGCGAGGGTGGCGGTGTAGGAGGCGTAGCCGGCCGCCCAGGTGCCGTCGGCCTGCAGCCACAGCCCGGAGTCGGCGTCGCGGATCCCGATCCTTACCGCCTGGACCGCCACGTTGTCGGTGGCGGTGCCGCGGAACACGATGTCGCCCTTGCGCACCGTGGTCCCCGGGAGAGGCGAGGAGATTCGGCTGTCGGGGGCGATGGTGTCAGCTACGTAGCTGGAGAAGGTGACGGTGGCGGGCGAGGTGTCGACGTTGCCACTGCTGTCGACCGCGGCGGCCGTGACCGAGTAGCTGCCGGCACCGGTTGGGCTCCAGTCGAAGCTCCAGCCGGTGCTGGTGGCGCCGGCTGCGGAGAGGGTGGCGCTGTGTGCCTGGTAGGAGCCCCAGGTCCCGTCCGCCCGCCACCACTGCCCGGTGGCGTCGTTCTTTACCGCCACCTTCACCGCGGCCACGCCGGTGTCGTCGCTGGCCACGCCTGAGAAGGTGATGCCACCATTGGTTGCGCCGCCAGCGGTCGCGCCACCCGCGGTCCCTCCACCCACCGGCACCGAGTCGCCGTTGGACGGGCTGGTCACGGTGGTGTCAGCAGGCGTGGTGTCGGGGACGTAGCTGGAGAAGGTGACGGTGGCAGGCGAGGCGTCGGCGTTGGCGCTGGCGTCGACGGCGGTGGCGGTGGCGGTGTAGCTGCCGGCACCGGTGGCGCTCCAGTCGAAGCTCCACCCGGTGGCGGTGGCACCCGGTGCCGCCAAGG
>DATLNE010000048.1 GCA_035536915.1 Acidimicrobiales bacterium | reverse complement strand
TGGCCCGCCTCGTGGTAGGCGATGCGCTCGACCTCGACGGGCGTGAGCCGGTACACGCCTTGGCGAGGCCCGGCCAGCACCCGTTCGATGGCCTCGGTCAGCTCCTCGTTGGTGATGCCCGGCTTGCGGGCGCGCACCGTGAGCAACGCAGCCTCGTTCAACAGGTTGGCCAAGTCGGCGCCCGAGAAGCCCGGCGTGCGCTTGGCCACGAAGGCCAGGTCGACATCGGTGCTCAGGCGTTTGTTGCGGGCGTGCAGGTTGAGGATCTGTTCCCGCCCGGCGATGTCGGGCAGGTCGACGGTGACCTTGCGGTCGAAGCGCCCGGGTCGCACCAAGGCAGGGTCGAGGATGTCGGGCCGGTTGGTGGCGCCGAGCACCACCACGCCCGCCGAGGGCTCGAAGCCGTCCATCTGCACCAGCAACTCGTTGAGCGTCTGCTCCCGTTCGTCGTGGCCGCCGCCCACGCCCGCGCCCCGGCGCCGGCCCGCGGCGTCGAGCTCGTCGATGAACACGATGGCCGGTGCTGCGGCCAAGGCCTGCCGGAACAGGTCACGCACGCGGGCGGCGCCCACGCCGACCAACGACTCCACGAACTCCGAGCCGGAGATGGAGAAGAACGGGGCGTTGGCCTCGCCCGCCACCGCCCGGGCCAGCAAGGTCTTGCCGCACCCGGGCGGGCCGACCAGCAGCACGCCCTTGGGCGGCAGTGCCCCCAGTTGTGCATAACGGGTGGGGTCGGCCAGGTACTCGACGATCTCCTGCAGTTCCACCACCGCGCCCGAGGCGCCCGCCACGTTGGCGAAGGTGACGCGGCTGGTCCCGCCTTCCTTCTTCTTGGAGAACAGCTTGGAGAACAAGGCCAGGTCGCGTGCCCCGCCCGACTTGCCCGCCACGAACAGCAGGCCGAACAGGTTGGCCAGCAACAGCAGCGGCAGAACGAACTGGGCCAGGAACAGCGACTGGGCCTTGCCGCTCTGCTGGTCGACTGTGACTGTGGCGCCGCCCGCCTCCAGCGTCTTCAGCAACGAGTCGGTGGCGGCGTCCGACTTGGGATAGGCGGCCCACACCTGGCGCCCGTCGATGTCGGTGACAATGCGCCCGTCGTGGTCGAGCATGCGGGCCTGCTTGACCTTGTTGGCCCGGGCCTCGGCCGTCAGTGTGGAGAGCCCGATCTCGGTGCCGCGGGCGTCGGGCTTGGCCCGCCCCAGCAGCATGACGAAAAGGAAGACGAGCACCACCAGCGTGGCCAGCATGAGGGGGATGCCGACGCCCAGGCGTCGCAGCTTGGCGCGGTCGATGCGCGGCGCTCGGTTCGCAGTGGGGCGGTCGGGGTTGGTGACGGTGGGCATCGGGCTCCCAGGTTGGCGGGTCAGGTAGGACGGCGGGCGTAGGCGCGGGCGCCTTGCGGGCGCGCCGCGGCACCGACGACGGCGCCGGTGGTGCAGACAACGACGGCGAGGGCCAGCCAGACGAGCCACGGCGCCAGAGGCGGCGGCAGCCCGGTAGCGGCCAGGCGCAGGGCGGCTTCGCGTTCCTCGTCGGCGGGGACCAACGCCGGGTTGGCCGCCACCGAGGGCTGGGCCACCAACTGGGTGGCCGTGGCCAGCGGCGGGATGGGCGGGGCAGGCGGTGGCGGAGGAGGCGGTGCTTGCGGCGGTGCGGCGGGCGGCGGTGCGGCAGTGGCTGCGGGCGGCGGCACCCGGGCGGTGTTGGCGGGCGGCGGGGGCGGAGGCGGCGGCGGCGGGGGCGGGGGCGCGTTGTAGCGCCCCGCCAACAGCCACACCTGGTTGCCGGTGGCCATGAACACGCCCTTGGCGTCGGCCGCCAAGGCGCCGGCGTCCGAATTGTCGCCGGACGCCGATGCCAACGTCGCGTTCGGCGGCCGTCGATCGCCCGTGGGCACGATCCGCACGGTGCGGCCTTGCGAGACGAGCACCCAGTCGCGCAAGCCGACGGGCTCGGTGTCGGCCACGACCGCGCGGGCGCCGTTGCCCAGCGGCTGGGGCCGGCCGGTCCGGCCGAGGCGGCCGAACTGCCCGCCCTGGGTCACGTAATAGAGCCATTCGCCGTCCGACGACCAACTCAGGCTGAAGGCGGGCTCGCCCAGCGTGCGCCGGTTCTCGCCCGTCCCCTTGGCCGGGTCGATGTCGAAGAGGGCGCCGTCACGGGTGCCCACCGTGAGGTAGCCGGTGCGGGGGTCGACGGTGATGGCGAAGGCACAGGCGTGCGCCCCGGTGATGGTGGCCCGGATGTTGCCGGTCCCCGGTGCGAAGCGCACGATCCGGCAGTTGGCGCGGGTGGCGTCGAGCGCCTTGCCGCACGCGGGCTCGCTGCCGAACAGGTCGCCGTTGCGGGTGCGGGTCAGCCCCCACGGGTCGACCTTCTGGTGCTCGCCGCTGCCGCCGCGCTCCGACTTCAAGGCGCCTCCCGGCTGCTCGACGTACAGCATTCCCGCCGCCACGTGGGCGACGCCTCCGGAGGTGGTGATGGCCGTCGGCCCGCCGGGGCACCCCGCCTGGCTGACCTGGTCGACGTAGTCGACGGTGAAGCCCGCCACCTCGGTGCGCACGTCGGCCGCGACAGCGGGGGAGGAGCCGATGACCATCAGTACACAGAGCGCGACGGAGGAGAGCACTACGCGGATGGGCATGCGGGCGCCATTGTTCCCCTCTTGTGGTCGAAATGTGCAGCTTGGGCGTAAATTCCTTTGGGCGCGGGCACAGACGCAGCAGTCTCGAGACCCCAGAGGTGCCGGTATGACCACGACCAGGCGGACGTCGTTCGCGCTCGTTGCGACGGTGACGCTGTTCCTTGCTTCGGTGGCAACGTTCGTGCAGCAACAGCGCGCCGACGCCGGCACCTCACCTCGGGAGCAGATCGCCAAGCAGCACGCCAAGTCCGCCTCGTCACGCACCATGGTGCGCATCGCCGCGGGCGCCTTCGACCCGGCCAAGGGCGTGCCCGAGGTGCCTGCCGACCTACAGGCCGCCGCCACCCGCTACTGGTTCGTGCAGGTACACGCGCCGGCCACCAAGCCGGTGCGGGTGGCCATCGAAGCCGCCGGCGCCGAGATCCTCGGCACCGTGCCCGACGTGACGTACCTCGTGCGGGCCGACGCGGCCGCCGCCGCCAAGGTCACCGCCGTGCAAGGCGTGCGCTGGGTCGGCATGTTCCAGCCCGCGTGGAAGGTGGCACCGGGCATCGACAAGATCGGCGAGGCCGAGCAGGTGCGGGTATGGGCGCACCGAGGCCTGACCGGCAAGGCCATCGCACCCACCCTGGCCCGCATCCCCGGCGTCAAGGTCACCGAGGTCAGCGGCACAGTGGCCGTGGTCGACGCCACCAAGGCAGCCCTCTCCGCCATCGCCCGCGTCGACGACGTGGTGTGGGTCGAGCCCCAGCCCCAGTACGAGCTGCACAACGGCAACGCCCTGTGGGTCACCGACACCGGCGAGCGCGACAAGTTGGCCGCCACCGCCCCGGGCCGGCTGACCGGCACCGGCCAGACGGCGGCGGTGGCCGACACCGGCGTCAACTACAAGCCCGACGACAACGGCAACGCCCAGCGGGCCTTCAGCGACTGCAATGCCGCGGCCCAGTGCAAGCTGGCCGACTACGTCCAGACAACGGCAGGCAACTCCGAGGAGGCCATGGGCACGGTGGCCCCCACCGGCCACTCGCATCGCAAGATGTCCGGCTACTTCAACCTGGCCGAGGACGACCCCAACGCCCGGTCGCTGGAAGGGAGCTGGCACGGCACCCACGTGGCGGGCTCGGTGGCCGCCGACTACCCCGACGCCAACGGCAACTACGGCACCCGCACACGGGAGGCCGACGGCATCGCCGTGGGGGCGCGGCTGAGCTTTCAGGACATCGAGGCCGGTGGCGGCCTGTCCGGCCTCCCCGGCGACCAGGCCCTGCTGTACGACCAGGTCTACGACCTCGACGGCGACAACCAGTACGACCCGCTCGAGGACGCCCGCACGCACAACAACTCCTACGGCTCGATCATCTCCCAGGTCGACACGGGCGACGGCTACACGACCGACGTGTTCGCCCATGAACACCCCGACATGATGATCGTGTTCTCGGCGGCCAACTCCGGCCCGCGGGCGGCCACCCTGGCGGGCGGCGCCCAGGAGTCGAAGAACGTCATCACCTCGTGCGCCTCGGCCAACGGGCGCCAGCCCATGGTCTCGCCCGACAGCGTGGCCAGCTTCTCCAGCCACGGCCCGTCGCTCGACGGGCGCCTCAAGCCCGACGTGTGTACGCCCGGGCAGATCAACGTGTCGCCCAAGGGCGGCACCGTCGACGAGGACCACTACCTCCAGGGCACCTCGATGTCGGGGCCCATGCTCGTCGGCCTGGTGACCCTCGTGCGCGAGTACTTCTGGGAGGGCTGGGGCCCCGACGCCGGCACCGGCTTCGCCGTCGGCACCAAAGACGTGGCCCGGCGCCACAACCCGTCGTCGGCCCTCGTCAAGGCCGTCACCATCAACTCGGCCCAGCGCATGCGCGGCTTCTACACCGGCGACGAAGGCAGCGACCGCAGCCAGGACGGCATGTGGCCCTCCAGCGGCCAAGGCTGGGGCAAGGTCGAGCTCGACCAGAGCCTCTACTTCGCGGGCGACGACCGCACCCTCTACACCGTCGACCGGCCCAACGACGACGAGTCAGGCCTGGAGACGGGCCAAGAGGTCACCCAGTTCATCGACGTGGCCCCCGGCCAGCCGCTCAACGTGCACCTCACGTGGATCGACCCGCCGTCGCTGCAGCCTGCCGGTACCCCGACCTTGGTGAACAACCTCGACCTCGAGGTCACCGCACCCGACGGCTCGACATACCTCGGCAACGAGACCACCACCCAGACCCCCACGTTCGGGCAGCCGGGCAACCCGGCCGCCGAGGTGGGCGAGTCGAAGACCGGCGGCGTGGCCGACGTGACAAACAACGTCGAGGGCGTGCGCCTGGCTGCTCCCGCACCCGGTCGCTACGAAGTGACGGTCAAGGCGTCCGACATCCCCGAGGGGCCGCAGGGCTACGCCCTCGCGGTGAGCGGCCGCCTGGCCACCACAACCCCTCGCATCGTCTTCGACGCTCCCAAGTACAAGCCGGGCGCCACGGCCACGGCATGGCTGTTGGGCACCGGGCTGTCGGGCGACACCATCGGCGGCTTCACCCGCGAGGGCCCGTCGGTCTACAAGCAGGAGATCGTGGCGAGCGGCACCGCGGTGGTGGCCGAAGGCGGCGGCGTGCGGGCCACGGCGCCCGTCGACAGCACAGCGCCGGAGGTCACCAACCTGCACCTCGACACGGTGGCCGGTGACCTCACCCGCTTCACGTGGACAACCGACGAGATATCGACAAGCGCGGTCACAGTCACAGGGCCCGACGGCGATGCCACCTTCGTCGACGTCTACAACACCGACACGTTCCCGGGCATGAACGCCACACAGATCGAGACCAAGGGCGTCTACCTGAACCGCAAGGTGGTCACGCGCAACCACGAGGTGAACGTGACCGGCCTCAAAGCCGGCACGCCGTACACGTACCGTATAACCAGCGCCGACGAGGCGGGCAACGAAGCGAGTGGCTCCAGCGGCGAGTTCACGTCGACGGACGCCATGTACCAACCCAAGGCGCCCGACATGGCCATGCTGCTGTCGGGCGAGCTCAACGCGGGCATCCCTGCCATCCCCGACGTGCAAGGCCAAGGCTGGGGCACGTCGACGCAGCTCTACGCGGGGTCGTTCGAGCCCACGGCGGCAGGGGTCGTGCCCGCGCTGCACGAGACGCCGGTCGGCAGCGTGAAGGCGGTGCCCGCCTTCATGTTCCGCCTCCCCGCGTCGGTCGACCCCGCTCGGATCACCGGCGCCGCCGTGGAGATGTACTCGGCCCACGACATCCACGACGTCTACACAACCGAGACCACGTTCTCCATGGACCTGCTCGACTCCGGCGCCGAAGCGCGGTGGGGCCCGGGCAAGACGTACACCGAGGTGGCCACAGCGGCGGCCGACGTGCAACTGGCGCCCGACATGACGCTGCGGCGCGGGGCCAACACAAAGTACGCATGGCACGTCCCGTGCAACCAGCTCGACGCCTTCAAGACCAACCTCTCCGAGGACACGGGCGAGGAACGCCGAGCGGCGTTCCGGTTGAGCGGCATCACCGAGCAGGCCGAGGCCCTGTTCTCCTTCGAGATGGGCTACAACCGCCGCTCGCGGGGGCCGCACCTGCGCCCGCGCCTGGTGCTGTTCATGGACGGGCTCGACCCCCAGCCGTGCACAGCGACGGCCGCCCCCAAGGTGAGCGACGTGCGCGTCGACCACACCGACGACACATCGGCCGTGGTGTCGTGGCGCACCGACGTGGCCAGCGACTCAACCGTGTACTTCCGTGAGGCGGGCACGTCGGAGTGGACGCCGGTGTCGGCGCCGGTGCGCGTGACACAGCACTTCATCCGGGTGGAGGGCCTGGAGGAGAACGGCGCCTACGAGTTCGTCGTGCGATCGGCCACGTGCAACGGCTTGGCGACCGTCGACGACAACGGAGGGGACAGCTATGCCCTCTACAACGACGCCTTCGTGCCTCCACAGATAAGCGGCGTCCACGCCAAGCCGTCGCCTGACGACCCTGCAACCGAGCTCATCGGCTGGTTCACCAACCAGGAGGCGGACTCGATCGTGCGCTACGGCACGTCGCCGACGGACCTGTCGAACGAGGTGAAGCTCGACGAGTTCACCGACACCCACGAGGTCGCCTTGCCTGACCTCTCGCCGTGCACCCGGTACTACTTCACCGTCACGAGCACCAACGGCGCAGGCAAGCCGGCGACATCGCCGGTGATGGCCTTCGACCGGCCCACCGCCGACTTTTCCATAGTGCGGGCGTGGGACTTCGAAGCCGACGAAGGCGGATGGGTCAACGACCCGGAGGGGGGTAGCGGCAACCTCGGGCTGATCGTCGACAACGTCGAGACAAACAAGACGATCTGGGAGCGTCGTGCGGCCGAGACGGGTTCGCAGGCCATGCGCACGGTGGTGGCAGAGACGGGCACGCCCGGCTACACCTCCAACGTCGACCTCCGGCTCGTCTCGCCGCCCGTCACAATGCCTGCGGGCTACAGCGTCCTCGAGTGGACCGAGTGGTACAACCTCGAAGGCGCCCAGCCTGCACTCGAGGCGTGGGAGCAGCCGAGGGTGGAGATCTCGGTCGACAACGGCGCCACGTGGATCGTGCTCCGCGAGGGCGTGGAGTCACAGACACCGAGCTTCCCGCTGCCCGACACCATCCGACTGCCCCTGCCCGAAGCCGCCGCCGGGCGCGACATCCTGGTGTCGTTCCGGCTCAAGACCGATACCAACTCCGAGCCGCCGACGGGTGGTTGGGCGGTCGACGACGTGGAGGTGCTGAACGGCAACTGCGAGACATTGGCGGGCGTGGTGGCGGGTGTCCCGGTGGCCCCGTCGTCGCCGCCGCAGAACCTGTCGCTGACAGCCCAGCGCGTCGCCGTGGGCCCGCTCGTGCCGGTCGACGGCTCGGGTGACCCGATCGGTGCGCTGCCCGCCCTGACCGGTGCGCCCAGCCAAGCCTCGCTCGACGCCGGCACGTGCCGGTGCGGCGACGTGCGCTTCCTGGGTGCCGTCACGCAGACGACGGGCAGCGGCGGTGGAGGCGGCGGCACGACGACGTCGAACGTGTCGAAACAGCCCGCCGCCACCTTGGCGGCCACCGGTGGGAACGCAGGCCTGCTCGGCTTCGCCATGCTGGCGTTGGCGTGGCTGGCCGTCACACTCCGGCGGCGACTGACGACCTGACTCTGTCGCTGAGATCGCAGTTGTGCACCTCCTGGTGTGGCACAACTGCGATCTCGACGCACTGAGCCGATAGCCGCGACTCAGTGCGTCGACATCTCCGGGACGGGCAGGGCGGCTGAGACCTCACGCTCGTGGTCCACCTTGGCGACAGCACTACGCAGCGGGATCTCTCGCACCAACGTCGTGAGCACGAAGGCGAGGGCCAGCAGCGGCGCCGCCACCAGGAACACCATGCTCAAGGCGTTGTCGACCGCCACCACCACCTGGGTCCGCACGGCGGGAGCCAAGGCGTTCACGGCGTCGATGGAGAGGTGGCCTTCGAGTGGGTTGGTGGGCAGCGCGTGGGCGAAGCGGGCGGCGAACAAGGCGCCGAAGACGGCAACCCCCATCGACCCGCCGATGGACCGGAAGAAGTTCACCGACGACGTGCCCACCCCGAGGTCGCGGTGGCTGACGGCGTTCTGCGTGGCCACGATGAGCACCTGCATGACGAGGCCCATGCCGATCCCCAGCGTTGCCATGTAGGCAGCCGACACGAACCGCGGGGTGTCGGCGCCCATCGTGGAGAGCAGGACCATGCCGACCGTGGCGATCAGCGTGCCGGCCATGGGGATGGCCTTGTAGCGCCCGGTTCGGCTGACGATCTGGCCCGACACTGTCGACGCCAGGAGCAGGCCGCCCATCATGGGCAGTAACAGCAGACCGGAGTGCGTGGCCGACGCGTTCGTCACAAGCTGCAGGAACATCGGCAGGAAGCTCAACGTGCCGAACATGGCGAAGCCGACGAACAGGCTGACGCCGCTCGCCACCGTGAAGGTGCGGTTGCGAAACAGGCGCAAGGGGAGCAGCGGTTCCTCGGCCCGTCGTTCGGCGGCCACGAAGGCCGTCAGCAGCACGGCGGACGCCACGCCCAAGGCGACGATGACCGGCGAGCCCCATTCGTACTCGGTGCCACCCCACGTCGTCAGCAGCACCAGGGCGGTGACGCCGCCACTCAGCAGGGCGGCGCCCCGCACGTCGAGGCGCGCCGGCCGCCGGGGGCCGTTGGCCGGGAGAACCACGCTGGTGACGAGCAGGGCCACCACGCCGACGGGCACGTTCACATAGAAGACCCAGCGCCACGACGCCTGGTCGGTGAGGAAGCCACCGAGCAGCGGGCCGACGACGCTCGACACCCCGAACACGGCCACGAAGTAGCCCTGGTACCGCCCCCGCTCGCGCGGCGCCACCACGTCGGCCACGATGGCCTGGGCCAACACCATCAACCCACCCGCGCCCAGCCCCTGCACGGCGCGGAAGGCGATGAGCTGGCCCATGGTCTGGGCCAGGCCGCACAGCACGCTGCCTGCGAGGAACACGACGATGGCCGCTTGGAACAAGCGCTTGCGTCCGTAGAGGTCGCCCAGCTTCCCGTACAAGGGGGTGGAGACGGTGGTGGCCAGCATGTAGGAGGTGACCACCCACGACAGGTGGTCGAGCCCGCCCAGTTCACCGACGATCGTCGGCAGGGCGGTGGCCAGGATGGTGTGGTCGAGGGCGCCCAGCAGCATGCCGAGCATGAGGCCGCTGAACACCAGCAGCACCTGCCGGTGCGTGAGGGGCTTGTCGAGGGTGATGGGTTGCACGGATCTCCTACGCGGGAGTGCGGGGGCGGCGACGACGAGGGGGCGGGGTCAGCCCGGCGGCCACGCGGTCGAAGACCTCGGCCATGAGCTTGGGAAGCGGCGTGGTGACGCCCGGGGCCTGCCAGTAGTGCAGGGCCACCCGCATGGCCGTGGTGGCGACCGCCACCACCAGGCCCGGGTACGGGTCGCACGCCGCGTCGGTGCCGATGCGGGCGGCCAGGGCCTCGGCCAACCGCCGCTCGACGTCCTCCAGGTACGCCATCTGCCGGACGCGGTACTGCGGGTGCTCGCGCAACAAGGCGCCTCGCTGTACCCACCCGCCGTCGTCGGTGTAGCGGAGGAGCGACGCCATGGCGACGGCGCGCATCGCTTCCAACGGCGTCTCGTTCACCGGTCGCGAGGCGAGCTGTTCCACCAGCTCCTCTACCCGCTCGGGGTCGACGCCGACGACGGCGTCTTCCTTGCAGGAGAAGTAGTTGAAGAACGTGCGCACGGAGACGTCGGCCGCCTCGGCGATGTCGTCGACGGTGACCCGGTCAGGCCCCCGTTCCGACGCCAACCGGAGGGCGGCCGAGATCAACGCCTGGCGGGTGGCGACCTTCTTGCGCTCCCGCAGTCCCGTGCTCTGGCTCACTCCTACAGTGTAGGCAAGTTTGCACTCACTGCAGAAATCAGCCTCTCAGGCGCCCCGGTACGTCCCGAAGCTCCAGTAGTTGCCCTCGGGGTCGCGCACGGTGAAGCTGCGTGAGCCGTAGTCCTCGTCCTTGAGGCCGGCGACGACCTCGGCGCCCGCCGCCGCGGCCCGGGCGAAGAGGGCGTCGGGCTCGTCGGTCACCACGTAGACCGACGCCGACCCCGCGGGCAGTTCGCCGTGCACCCCTTCGTCGTACCTGGTGGACCCGACCATCACGCCGCCGCCCAGCGGCCAGCGCAGTTCGGCGTGTTCCACCACGCCTTCGTCCTGCCCCGGCACCACGACCGCCTCGGTGAAGCCGAAGGCCTCGCCGAGGAAGCGGATGGCGGCAAGGGCGTCCTTGTAGCGGATTGCAGGCCAAACCATCGGTGCGTTCTCCATGCCGTCAGGATGCCTCGGCCGCGGCCCCTGCGTCTTGGACGAATGGGAGCTCTTCGGCCGCCCACGTCCCCGGCGTGCACCCGGCCAGGTCGCGCCACTCCCGGGTGAGGTGAGCCTGGTCGTAGAAGCCGCAGGCCGCCGCGGCCTCGGCCGACGACGCTCCCGCCTCCAGCAGCCGGCGCGCCCGCTCGAAGCGCAGCACGCGCGCCGCCACCTTCGGGGTCACGCCGAGCTCACGTCGGAACTGCTCGGTGAAGTGGCGGCGGCTCCACCCGATCTCCTCGGCCAGCACGCCCACTTCGACGCCGCCGTCACTTGTCGTGAGCTGCTGCCAGGCCCAGGCGACCTCCGGCCGCAGCCCACGCCCGTGGCGGGCGACGCTCGACAACACGTCGTCGATCACTGCGAACCGCGCAGGCCAGTCGCGCCCAGCAGCCACGCGCTCGCGCAACTCCTTTGCACGCACTCCCAACACGTCGTCGAGGTCGACGACCGTCGACGCCAACTCACTTGCAGGCATGCCGAACAGGGCACGTGCCCCTTCGGGGGTCACGTCGAGGTGTACGCCTGCTTCGTCAGGCCGTCGTTCGATCAGCGCAGGTGCAGCGTGCAGCCCAGCGGCCAAGGCGCCGAAGGCACCGGGGGACTGGCGCGGGTCGGGCATGGCCGCCACTCCCACGTCGCCCTCCAGGCCGAGCACCACCGTGAGGTGTCGCGAGGGCAGGCCGCGATGCAGGCCAGGCGTCACGCCTTGGTGGCGGTAGC
The DNA here is from genome assembly GCA_035536915.1 of Acidimicrobiales bacterium. Lineage (NCBI taxonomy): Bacteria > Bacillati > Actinomycetota > Acidimicrobiia > Acidimicrobiales > Acidimicrobiales bacterium. Next base: position 44,750 of record DATLNE010000048.1, on the reverse strand, counting down.
CCACGTAACGGGCCACCAGCGGGCGCAACGACGGGCTCGGAGTACCGATCGCCCAATCGACCACACCACCACTCACGGCATGACAAATACCACAAACGGTGACCTTCTCTTGCTTTCGGGACATTGCACCCGGTACAACTGCACTTGCTGTATCAGGGCTACCGAGGGGAAACACAGTGGCAAGAGCGGGATTCCGCACTGCCGCGGCGCGCCGCGCCGCGGGCATCGTGACCAGCGCCGTACTTGCGGCGACCGTTGGGTTCGTCGGCGTAGCTCCCGTGGGAGCGGCACCAGCCAACAACCCCTTGACCATCGACATGACGGCCAACCCGTCCCCTGTCGGCTCCGGCCAGGCGCTCACCTACACGATCGTCGTCAAGAACACAGGCGGCGCGCGAGTCGACGAAGTCGTCCTCACCGACGTGGTGAACGGCATGTCCGGCGTGGCCGGCACCAACGACCTCCAACTGACCAGCACGGTCGGCACCTGCTCGCAGAGCAACAACAACGTGCGGTGCGACGCGGGCAGCCTCGCCGGCTTCCAGTCGTGGACCGTCACCATCCGGGGTGTGGTCACCGCCGACAACGGCACGGTGCTCAACAACACCGCCACAGTGACCAACACCAAGTCGGCCACGACCTTCACGGTCTCCGACACCACCAGCACCCAGGTGACCGGTGGCGTCGTGTCCAACGCCGCCGACCTCACGGTCACGGTCAACGCGCCCTCGGCCACCATGCCGAACAGCGACTTCCTCTACACGCTGACGGCGGCCAACACCGGCTCGGTCAACGCCACCGACATCGTGCTGACGGCCAGCCTGCCTGCGTCGGTGACCTTCCAGACGGTCAACGCCACCAACCTGTTCGACTGCGTGCGCGACGGCGGCACCATCACCTGCTCGGGCGGCACCATCGACGCAGGCGACGTGGCCACCATCCAGGTCGGCGTCACCGCTCCGGCCACCGACCAGAGCCTCACGCTGACCTCGGCCATCGACCCGCTGAACAGCGTGCAGGAGACCAACGACCTCAACAACGCGGGGCAGGCGACCACCCAGGTCACCCAGACCCCGGCGCCCAACAGCCTGGTCATCACCAAGACCGACACCCCCGACCCCATCGCCCCCGGCGAGAACCTGACCTACACCCTCAACGTGGCGAACACCTCGGCCTCCCGCGCCGACTACCTCGCCATCGTCGACGGCACCCAGGGCCTCAACGCCTCCAACGTCACAGTGAGCCAGGCGACCGTGACAGGCACGGCCGTCGGCCTCACCTGCACCGTGGCTGCTCCCCGCGTCACCTGCGAGACCACCCGCTTCCAGCCCGGTGCGACTGCGACAGTGAAGATCACAGGCACAGTGATCGCGCCCCCCGGCTCGTCGATCATCAACATGGCGACAGTCGACGGCAACATCAAGAACAAGGGCCTGTCGTCGTCGGCCACCGCCATCACCACCGTGCGGCCCGGCGTCGACCTCACCGTCACCCAGTACCGCACCTTCCCGGCTGCGCCCGCCCCAGTGCGCGGTGCCGACCGCTTCGACTACACGATCACCGTCGGCAACAGCGGCCTGCGTGACGCCCGCGACGTGCTCGTCCGTGAGCCCCTGCCCACCGGCGTGGTGTTCGACGGCTTCGCCGCCAGCGCCGCCGGCACCACCTGCGGCGCGGGCATCGACGGCCGCGTCGTGGAGTGCGTGATCCCGCTCATCAAGGGCGCCCACAACAGCGGCGTCGTCCAGGGCACAACCCAGACGATCACACTGTTCCTGATCGCCCCCCACGCCATCGGCCCGATCACCTCGACGGTCACCGTCGATCCCAAGAACGTGATCGGCGAGCCCGACGATGAGAGCAACAACACATTCACAACCACCACCGATGTGCAGACGGGCATCGACCTGACGGTCACAAAGACCGACTCGCCTGATCCCGTGGCCCGCAACGGCACCCTCCGCTACACGATCACCGTGAGCAACGAGGGCACGCAGGACACCACCGGCGTCGTGGTGCGTGACACACTGCCCACGGGCTCGGTGTTCCGTACCGCCACCGGCAACCACAACTTCACCTGCGCCCCGACCGGCAACGCCGTCGAGTGCGTGGGCGGCATCCTCGCCGGCAAGTACTCGGGCAGCCTGGTGCGCCCGCAGGACACAGCCACCATCACCATCGACGTCTTCGCTCCCGACGAGCCCGGCACGTACCACAACGAGGTGCGCGTCGACCCGGCCAACTCGATCCCCGAGATCGACGAGAGCGACAACATCGAGTTCGAGGAGACGGTCGTCGGCAACGGCGTCGCCGCAGGCTCCTACAAGGAGCTGCACATCCCGAGCATCACCGAGAACCTCGACCCGGTGGCCACCAACGGCACGCTCGACTACACGATGACCATCCGCAACAGCGGGGCCGCCGACGCCTACAACGTCGTCGCCCAGGCCACGCTGCCCGCGGGCTCCCGCTTCCGGGCGGCCAACGACACGCTGGCAGGCCCCGGTGAGTTCAGCTGCACCCATGCCTCGGGCGTCGTCCGCTGCATCGGCGGCACCGTCCTCGGCACCGACGCCGCTCCCGGCGGCGGCACACGCAAGATCCTGATCTCCACCTTCGCCCCCAACGACCAGGGCGTGGCCCTGCTCGAGGCGATGGTCGATCCGGAGAACGCCATCGGCGAGGCCGACGAGGCCAACAACAAGGCCGACATCACCACCACCGTGCAGGCGGGCGCGGCCGGTGAGTACATCGACCTGTTCGTGCCGACCGGCAGCCCCGACGGCATCCTCGACAGCTTCGACCCGGTCGCTCCTGACGGGAACCTCACCTACACGGTGACCGTCCAGAACGACGGTGCCGCCGATGCCTTCGGCGTCGCCTTCAAGGCCAAGCTGCCGAGCGGTTCGACCTTCAAGTCGGCCGACGACCAGGGCACCACCGAGGGCTCGTTCGCTTGCGAGGAGTTCGGCGGGGTCGTCTCCTGCATCGGTGCCCGCATCAACGCAGGCACCACCCGCCAGGTGAAGATCAACCTCTTCGCCCCGTCGGTGCCCGACATGTACCGCCTCGACGTGGTGGTCGACCCGGCCAACACGATCCCCGAGGGCAACGAGGGCAACAACGCAGCCGAGGAGTTCACCACCGTGCAGCTCGGCGGTGGCGGTGGCTGGACCGATCTCAAGATCGACAAGAGCGACAACGAGAACGCCACCACACCGTTCGCTCCCGGTGAAGAGATCACCTACACCCTCAAGGTCACCAACGTCGGCACCAACGACGCCTTCAACGTGACCGTGCGCGACCCGCTGCCCACCGGCGTCGGATTCGTGTCGGCCCTCGGCGACGGCAATTTCATCTGCCAGCAGGCAGGCGGAGTTGTCGACTGCACCGGCGGCCACATCAAGGGCTCCAGCACCGGTGGCGGCGAGCGGACGATCACCATCGTGGTGACCGCACCGCAGCGGCACGGCGTGACGCTGATCAACCAGGCGTTCGTCGATCCGGGCAACACCGTGGCCGAGGCCAACGAGACCGACAACGCCGACACCGAGCAGACCAAGGTGGAGTCGAAGATCGAGCTCGTCACCGACATGCAGAACTCGACGGTGTCGGCGGCAACAGAGGGCGACTGGAAGTTCTCGGTGACCAACTCCGGGAGCATCCAGGCCAACAACGTCACCGTGGTGGCCGACCTGTCGCCGGGCGTGATCCCGCTCAACGTGAGCGGGCCGGCCGGCTGGGCCTGCCAGCTCACCGAGAACCCCGTCAACGAGGTCACCTGCGTCGGCAACGTCGCCGCAGGCGCCACACCGGAGTTCACGGTCCGGGTCTACCGGACGGGTGAGGGCGAGACCCTGACCAGTTGGTCGGAGGTCGACCCCGGCAACACCATCGTCGAAAAGGACGACCTCAACAACCGCGACTCGGGCACGGCCTAGTCCATCGAGCGAGCCGGGGCGGGCGCCACCACGTGGCCCCCGCCCCGGCGACCTTGTCACCCGGCCGAACCAACGAGAGCGAGAACGAAGATGCCTAACTGGAGACGCAGGCTTGCAGCAGGGGTCGTGGCCCTGGCGCTGCCCGTCGCCGCCGTCGCGGTCACCTCGTCACGCGACGAGGCCACCACCGCGGTGGCGGCCGACCTTCCCAAGGAGACCGTCGGCGGACAGGACTGCGCCCGTCGGTACGTAGCGGGCGGCGACGCCGTGGTGAAGGGCACCCACGCGTCGGACTCCACCCGGTACTCCGAGCAGCTCATCAACGAGCACGCCAAGCCGTCGCCCGCCCCGGGCCCGTGGTGCCTCTACAACACCTCGGTCGACCCGACGACGAGCGAGAAGTACTTCAAGGACGGCACACCGTCGCAACAGGCCATGGCGTGGGACCTGCGTCCCGACCTGATCACCCTGACCCTCGGTCGCCAGAACAGCACGATCATCGACCACATCGAGAAGTGCTACAAGAACGTCAAGGACCACGACTTCCTCGACGCCAACGTCTGCGCCCTGCTGGTGCTCAACCTGCCCACACACTGGACAACGCTCGAGCAGCACCTGGCCCAGATCCTCAACACCTACAAGATCCAGATGGCCGGCAACCCCGGCCTCGTCGTGGCCGTCACCGGCTACTTCAACCCGTTCCCGGCAGCGACCTCGGCGGCCACCAAGATCCCCGAGTTCTGCGCCAAGTTGGTCGACACCATCGCCACCTGCACGGCCCGGTGGATCCTCCTGCCGCCTGCGCTCGTCACCCTCGACCTGGTGGTGAAGAAGCTCAACACCACCATCGAGACAGTGGTCAAGCGGTTCACCGAAGGCTCACAAGGCCGCTTCGTGTTCGTGAACCCCTACGAGAACTTCAAGGGCCACTGCATGAAGATGGAAGTCGCCATCAAGACGACCGTGTACCACCCACCGAGCTCGACAGACAAGCACGACACCGACAAGGACTTCGGCTGCGGGAGCGACGCGTGGATCGCCAGTGACGGCACAACAGGGTTCAAGCTGCCGTTCATCTACCTCACGCCGGCAGCCACCGGTGTGCTGACCACAGCGACACAGACCACCAAGGAGATGGGGTTCAACCCCAACGAGAAGGGCCACGACTGCATCTCCGACATGATCTGGGAAGCGGTCAAGCACAAGCTCGGGGTCGAAGAAGAGCCGAAGGAGGCCTGCAAGTGAGGGCCCGCCTGATCCTCGCCGCCCTGCTGGCCGCCACCGTGGCACCGCTGGTCGTCGCCGCACCGCCCGCGGTGGCGGAGTACCCCGAAGCGGTCGACGCCACAGGCGCTGACCTCCAGCGCCGCATCACCGTCGGCGCCCTCCACACCTGCGCCGTGCTCGACAACGGCCATGTGCAGTGTTGGGGCAACAACGACAACGGCCAGCTCGGCAACGGCACCACAGCCGAGACCACCCGTCCCATCAGCGTGGTGGGCATCACCACGGCCCTCCAGGTCAGCGCGGGAGCCACGCAGACCTGCGCCCTGATCCACGACAGCACCGTGTCGTGCTGGGGCCACAACGGCAGCGGCCAGTTGGGCAACGGCAGCACCACCGACTCGTTGGTGCCCGTGGCCGTGCCCGGGCTGAGCGGGGTCACCCAGATCGGCGTCGGGGCGTTCCACGCCTGCGCCATCGTCGGCACCGGCAGCATCAAGTGCTGGGGCCACAACGGCAGCGGCCAGCTCGGCGACGGCGCCACAGGCCGCAGCCTGGTACCCGTCGACGTGCCCGGCATCACCAATGCCACCGGCCTCGCCTTGGGCGAGTTCCACACGTGCGCGCTCCTGGCCGACGGCAAAGTGAAGTGCTGGGGCCACAACGGCTTCGGCCAAGTGGGCGACGGCACCACCGACACGCGCCTCACCCCCGTCGCCGTCTCCAATATCCCCGACGGCACCAAGACGGCCAAGACGATCACAGCCGGTTGGTCGCACACCTGCGCCACCCTCTCCGACGGCACCGCCCGCTGCTGGGGCCTCAACGAGCACGGGCAGTTGGGCGACGGCACGCAGACGAGCCGCTCCACGCCTGTCACCGTCCAGTTCGACGGCGACCCCAGCATCTTCGTGGTCGACCCCGACCCGGTCGAGGGCATCAAGGCGCTGACCGCAGGCCAGATCCACACGTGCGCGCTGATCAGCGACGGCACCGGCCGCTGCTGGGGCAACGCCACCCGCGGCCAGGTGGGCGACGGCACGGAAGAGGCCCGCCGCACGTTGGCCGTCCCGGTCAACGGCCTGTCGGGGGGCACCGCCATCACCGCGGGCGGCTTCACGTCGTGCGCGCTCACCGGCACCACCATGCAGTGCTGGGGCTACAACTTCTACGGCCAGCTCGGCAGCTACGCGTCCGAGAGCCTGCGTCCGGTCGAAGTCACGTCGTTGACCGGCGTGGTCACGGTGGCGGTGGGCAACGGCCACGCCTGCGCCGTGCGCGAGGACAACAAGCCTGTGTGCTGGGGCGCCAACAACCTGTTCCAGTTGGGCTCGGGGCTCACGATTGCCGACACCACCATCCCCGTGCCTGTGTCGGGCACGCCGACCGTCTCGTCCATCGACGCGGGCAACGGCCACGTGTGCATCCTCCCGTCGGCCCAGTGCTGGGGCTTCAACGGCACCGGCCAGCTCGGCGACGGCACCACCGCCAACCGCAACGCGCCGACCGGCGTGAGCGGGCTCACCACGGCCACGCAGATCAGCGTGGGCGGGGCGAGCTTCCCGCCCGACAGAGGGCTCACGTGCGCCCGGCTGTCGAACGGCACCGCCCAGTGCTGGGGCCGCAACGGCTTCGGCCAGGTGGGCGACGGCACCACGGGCAACGACCGCCTGGTGCCGACCACGGTGAAGTACGACGCCGACCCCGACGAGGACACAGTCGACCTCCAGCCCCTTCCCGACATCGTCGAGGTGACGGCGGGCGGCTTCCACGGATGCGCCCGGCGCTCCGACTCGACGGTCTGGTGCTGGGGCCACGACGGCGACGGCCAGCTCGGCGACAACACGCCCGAGGACCGTGCCTATGCGGCACCGGTCAAGGCCACCGCCGCCGAAGACGCCCCCGCGCTGACCGGCGCCACCCAGATCACCGCCGGCGGCTTCCACACCTGCGCCCGCACGTCGGATGCCCGTGTCCGCTGCTGGGGCCGCAACAGCTCGGGCCAGCTCGGCGACGGCACCACCGGGGGCAAGCGGTTCGCTGTCCTGGTCGTGGCCAACGGCCTCGCCGCTTTCGACGGCACCGTCACCTCGGTGACGGCCGGCGACTTCCACACCTGCGCCATCGTTCCCGACACCGGCGTGCGGTGCTGGGGCGAGAACGGCGAAGGCCAGCTCGGCACCGGCGGCACCGGCGACAGCGCGCGGGCCGTCACGCCGGTGGGCATGGACCCGCCGTCGGAGGTCGCCACACTGGTGACCTCGCTCAGCGCCAACCGGGCCAACACCTGCGTGCGCACCGTCGACACCACGGCGCGCTGCTGGGGCGACAACACCACCGGGCAGCTCGGTGACGGCATCGGATCGGTCAGCCTCGTGCTGCGCACGGTGACGAACCTGGGCGGCGCCATCGCGGGCAACAAGATCCCGGCGCCGAAGGCCGACGCCTTCACCACCTCGCCCGGCGTGCCCGTGGCGGTCAGCGTGCTCGGCAACGACACAGACCCCGACGGCACAGCGCTGACCGTCTCCGGCAACGACGACCCGCCCCACGGCTCGCTCACCTTGAGCTCGTCGGGCACCGGCACCTACACGCCGGATGCGGGCTGGTGCGGCACCGACACCTTTGCCTACCGGGCCACCGACGGCATCGCCACCGTGCCCGCCACCGTCAAGGTGACGGCGACGTGCCCCAACAACGGGCCTGACGCCGTCGACGACGCGGTGGCCACAGCCGAGGACGCGGCGGCCACGCTGGCACTCAAGGGCAACGACACCGACGCCGACGGCGACGCCACCACGGTGACGTCGAACACGGCGCCCGCCAACGGCACGGCCACGGTGGCAGCCGACGGCACGGGCACGTACACGCCCAACGCCGACTTCTGCGGCACCGACACGTTCACCTACACGTTGGAGGACGGCAAGGGCGGCTCCGACACGGCCACGGTCACCGTCACCGTCACGTGCGTGAACGACGCGCCGGTGGCGGTCGACGACACCGCCTCGACGCCTGAGGACACGCCGATCGACATCAACGTGACCGGCAACGACACCGATGCCGACACCGGCGACACACTGGGTGTGGCTTCGGCCGGCGTGGCCGGCAACGGCGGCACCCACTCACCGGCGCCGGCCACGGTGCGCTACTCGCCGAACCCCGGCTTCTGCGGCACCGACGTGTTCGAGTACGTCGTCTCCGACGGCGACGCCTCCGACACCGGCTTGGTCACGGTGACCGTCACCTGCGTCAACGACGGGCCCAACGCCAACGACGACGCCGCCTCCACGCACGAGGACACCGCAGTCGTGGTCAAGGTGCTGGAGAACGACGTCGACCCCGAAGGCGATGCGCTGACGGTCACGGCGGTCACCGCGCCGGCGCACGGCACGTCGGCAATCGACGCAGGCAGCAAGACGGTGACGTACACCCCGGCGGCGAACTTCTGCGGCATCGACACGTTCGCCTACACGGTGAGCGACGGCTCCAGTTCCGACACCGCTTCGGTGGTGCCGGTCGAGGTCGTCTGCCACAACGACGCCCCGACGGCCAACGCCGACGCGGCGACGACAGGCGAGGACCAGCAGGCGGGCGTCGACGTGTTGGCCAACGACACCGACCCCGACACCGGTGACGTGCTGACGGTGTCGTCGGTGACCGATCCGGCCCACGGCTCGGCCTCCCCGATCTCGAGCGGCGTGGTCTCCTACGTGCCCGATGCCGACTTCTGTGGCACCGACACCTTCGACTACACGGCCACCGACAACCACGGCACGTCGGCCACGTCGACAGCCACGGTGACGGTCACGTGCGTCAACGACGCGCCGGTCGTAGGGGCCGTCGGCAACCGGAGCACAGCGTGGGGCGACGTGCTGTCGATCCCGCTGGCCGCCGGTGACCCCGACAACGCCTCGCACACGTGGTCGGTGGTGAGCGGTCCGGCCGGCGTGGCCGTCGACCCGTCGACCGGTGCGTTCTCGTGGACGCCCAGCGCGGGCCAAGTGGGCGCGCATTCGGTGACCGTGCAGGCGAGCGACGGCGCAGCGGCCGACACCGAGACGTTCTCGGTGGCCGTGGGCAAGCGCCCGACGTCGTTGGTCTACACCGGCGTGGGCTCGGCGCAGCACTCCGACCCCGCGGCGGTGAGCGCATCGCTGACATCGGGCGGCCTGCCCGTGGTCGGGCGCTCGGTGACCTTCGCCATCGGCACGAGGTCGGTGGCGGCGACGAGCGACGGTTCCGGCGCGGCGGCGGGCTCCATCGTGATCGGCGACCCCGCAGGGGCGTCGTCGGTGTCGATGTCGTTCCCCGGTGATGCCGCCTACGAGGCGACGACGGCGAACGCGCCGTTCACCATCACCCGTGAGTCGGTCGCCGTGACGGTGACCGGCACGCACCTGACGGTGACGACGGCCTCGTCGGCCCCCGCCGAGTTGTCGGCGTCGGTGGTCGAAGAAGCCGACGGCCACCTGGGTTCGTCGATCGCCACCCTCGACGTGCGCTTCGACGAGGTGGGCGGCACCACGCTGTGCACGGCGCCGGTCATGCTGACCAGCGCGGGCAAGGGCACCGCCGCGTGCAGCACGGCAGCACTGCCGCTCGGCAGTCGGGGAGTGGTGGCCACCGTGGTCGGCGCTTCCTACGGCGGGCCGGTCGACGTCAGTGCGTTCACCGTCACGCAGGCCGTGACCGGCGACGCCGTCGGCGGCGGCCAGGTGGGCAGCAGCGACGACTTCGCCTTCCGGGCCCGGCCCGTGCGGCGCTCGACGCCTGCGGGCGAGGCCGTGCACGTCTACCGGGCGGTAACCGACCTGGGTGACGGGCCGAGGCTGTACGCCTTCGTGGTTCGCTCGACGTCGCTGAGCGGGCTTGCCAACAGCTGCGGCGGCGGCAAGACGAAGGTGTGCACCACCACCGTCGACGCCGCAGGCCTGTCGTGGACGGCGATCGACGTGGCCACGGGAGTCGCCCAACCGGTGACCGGTGCCGCCACGATGCGCATCACCGCCACCGACGGCACCCCCGACCAGTACGGCGTCACGATCGGCTCCTACACGGTCCCGTCGTCCCCGCTGTCCGCCGGCACCGTCCGCATCCCCTCCTAACCCGCAACTCCCGAGTACATAGGGTGCCGAATTGGCACCCTATGTACTCGGGACGTACACCCCCAGTACCGGTTGACACGCTTGGTACGGTGAGAACGTGCCCCCGTCGGGGGCGGCTTGGGGGGAACGGATCATGAAAAGACTGGGCTTGTTGTTGCGCGCCGTTCTGGCGGTCGGTGCGCTTGCCATGCCGGTGGTGGTGTCGCCGCCGTCGGCTTCGGGGGCGGCCATGTACGCAGCTCTCTGCCCGAACTTCTCCGGAGGGGCGAACTTCGGCCGCCACGTCGGCGTCACACCGACCGACACCAACTTCGTCTTGTATTTCGAGTGCAATGCCGTTGTCGCCGGAGGCCCGAGCACGGTGAAGGGCGCCAAGAGCATCAGCTTCCATGCGGCTGCGCCGCTCGATTGGTGCAACGGGTCAAGCGCAGGCACCGGCTCCATCGCCGGGTCGGCACTCTCGCCGATTTCGGGCACATTTACCTTCACAAAGACGCCTAACCACTACGAGCTCACCGGCGAGTTCACAAAAGGGTGGCGAAAGGTGGCTGTGCGGGTCTCGGGGGACCTGTCGAACCATTACCCCGGGCCGTGTCACTACAACACGGCCGCCTTCAGCGGGCGGGCCACGTTCCACGAGCTCTCACAAGCGCACGCTCACTACACGGCGATCGCACAGGGCGGGATCGTCATCTCACCCGGCTGGTCGGCCACCGCGACGGCATCGCAGTCGTTTTCGTTGACAGGGACCGCGATCGGCGTAATCGGCGGCGTCCCCACCCAATGCAGCCTGTCGTTGGCAGGGTCAAGCACTGCTCCCGAAACTGCTGCCGCGGGCACCGGTAGCTTGGGCGGTTCGTGCAGCGCCCCTGGCTTCTCCGTGAGTTGCGTCGGTGAGTATGTCCGTACGGCAGCAGCCATGCAGGTCCTCGCTGACTGCCCCAACTTCGAGAATGGGGTAATGCTGGCAACCTTTGCGGTACATCCCTCGAACGTGAACCCCATAACGAGTGCGACCTTCGCAGGGCCGCTCAGCCTCCAGTAGGGAGCAGCTCGCAACTCCCGAGTACATAGCGTCCGGATTCCGGACGCTATGTACTCGGGTCAGCGGGTGGGGTGGTGTTGCGGTGGATGTGTTGGCGGCTGGTGCTGATCCCGTCGGCGGCGGGGAGGCAGCTCTTCCAGCACCGCCAGCGCCACACCGACTCCATCGACGGCTCCGCTTCGAGGATCCGCGAGATGGTGGACAGCTGCTCGCCGGTCATCCCCAACGACTCGACCGCTGTCACCGACATGGCGCCGCCGGGCTGAAGCTGCCAGCCCCCGGGGTCGAGGGGGAAGGCGTCGAGGAAGCCCGACGCCGTGCGCACGCCGATGCGCCGCAGCGCACACCGGGGGTGCTGTGACTCCATCGGCTTCTTGCGGTCGTCCTTCGCCATCGGCGGCAGCCGCAGGAACAGGTGCGCCTGGTCGATCCAGTCGACCAACCGCCCCACCGGCACCCGGGTGTGCAGGATGACCTCGGGCACGTTGGCGGTCAGCAGGTTCTGCATGTCCTCGATGCCCTCCTCCAACAACCGGGCCTCGTACCAGATCGACAGCCCCTCCAGGTCGCTCAGCGGATGGGGGAAGTCGAGCGCAGGCACGGCGATCTTGGCCACCTTGCCCGCCGCCCGGTGCAGCAGTTGCAGCCCCATCAGCGGGAAGCTGCCGATGACGAACGCCACCGCCGCTTGTACCGTCCCCTCGCCCAACAGCCCGGCTCGGTGCAGCACGGCCACGCTGCCCACCGCCACGGTGATGCGGGCGAACGACCCGGCGTAGGCGCTGGCCTTCAGGTCGGCCTGGAAGTACCGCCGCACCAACATCTGCACGGTGAAGGCGTACGCCCCCATGAAGGCGAACGCCATCACGTCGAGCGTGGAGTACGTGGGCGGTGCGCCCGCCCCGGTGATGACATCGGGCTGCGACAGCACGGCCGTCCACCCGGTGGCGACCACCGCCGTGAACAGGAACAGCGGGAACAGCGCCTCGATCTTCACGGCCCCGTCGCCCGCCCGCGACACGCTGCGTCCGTAATAGGCGTCGAACTTCTGCTGGTAGATCGTCGGCTGCCGCGCCAACAACGGCCCGCCCGCCGCCACCCAACCGGCGTAATAGACGGAGTTGATGGGCGGCCGGGGCAGGTGTTGTGGCTCGTCGACCGACAGCCGATGGAGGTTCAACACGTACTCGTCCCACACGGCGCCGGCCCGGAACCCGATGAAGCGCACGAACAGCCACACCGGGAAGAACGAGAGTGTCGCCACCACGAACACCTCGAGCAACGTGAGCGTCCCGGGCCACGCCCACGTGGCGGCGTACCGCTGGGTGACGAACAGCACGCTCGCGATCACCGCGCTCAGCGCCGCCGCCGCCATGCTCCGCCGCAGCCAGCGCGCCAGCCCCCGGCGATGCCGGGCGAACGGCCCCCGCCGAACGGCCGCCGCCGGCGTGGCGCCCGTCTCCACCGGCCATTCTCCCGCCAACGTGGCCCACAACAGGTCGGCGCTGCGCACCTCGACCTGCCGCTCGCGCATGAGCTCCAACAGGCGGGCCTCGACGTCTCTGGCCTTGCGGGTGGGCCCGTGCAACAGCGCCTTGAGGCCGGGGTCGTCTGTGAGCGTGCCCAGCGTCTCCAGTGCCACGCTCTCCTTGCCCGCGGCGTCGAGCTTGAGCGACGGCGGCACCGAGGCGCCGTCCGGGTTGTGGAACAGCTCGATGAGCCACGGGGCCAGCCTGCTGGCCACCAGAGCGGCCCGGCGCTCAGCCGCGCCGTTGCTCCCGTCGGTGACGCTGGTAGCGGTCACGGCGCCTCCCCCTCTTGCCCTCGATTTCAGTGGGTGCGGTGGGAGGGTGGCGAAAAATCAGGGCCGTCGCATTCGGTAATTGCCGCTGAGTGTATTTGCTGCATAGCCCGCTGTCTCGTGTGGCGCGGGGAATGCCTGCCGGGCCGGCAGAGTTGGCACCGCCATGAGCACCAGACGGATCGACCGGGCGCACGGCGTCACCGTGACCGGCGGCGACTCCCAAGTCGACCGCAAGGCGCTCGTCATCCCGCCCGGCTACTGGGACCTGTTCGACCCGTTCCTGATGCTGGCCGAGGACTGGTTCTCCACCCCGGGCTTCGACTGGCACCCCCACCGCGGCATCGAGACGGTGACGATCGTCGTCGACGGCGCCTTGGAGCACGGCGACAACCGCGGCAACGCGGGCGTGCTCGGCCCCGGCGACGTGCAGTGGATGACGGCGGGCGGCGGCATCGTGCACCGCGAGCTGGCGCACCGCGACGAACGGGTGCACAGCCTGCAGCTGTGGGTGAACCTGCCCTCGATGCACAAGATGGTCGAGGCCCGCTACCAGGACCTCTCGGCCGACAAGCTCACCACCGTCGACGGCCTGACCGTCGTCTCCGGGCGGCTTGGCGACGTCACCGGCCCGGCCGAGAACCACTGGCCCATCACCGGGCTGCAGGTGGCCCTGGAGCCCGGCACCACCCGCACGCTCGACCTGCCGCCCGCCGACCGCGCCTTCCTGTACGTCATGTCGGGCGTCGTGCACGTGGGCGACGAGGTGCTGCGGGGCGGCGAGGTGGGGTGGTCCGACCCGGCCGACGGCCCGCTCGTGCTCAACGCCCCCGAGGGCGACGAGCTCGTGCGCATCGTGGCCTTCTCCGGCCGCCCCATCGGCGAGCCCGTGGTGGCCCGTGGCCCGTTCGTCATGAACACCGCGGCGGAGATCGAATACGCCTACCGCGACTACATGGCGGGGCGCTTCGGCCCTGTCCCGGAACTGGCCCGCCTGCCGTGAGCGGCCCCGTGCGCAGCGCCGACTTGGCCGACGAGTCGACATCGGCCGAGCTCCTCGAAGCCCGCATCACCGAGGTCGGCGGTGTGCCCGTGCGCCGGCTGCTGCCCAAGCGCACCCGTCGCACGGTGGGCGCCTGGTGCTTCGTCGACCACCTCGGCCCCACCGACGTGGCCCTCGACATCGGGCCGCACCCCCACATCGGACTGCACACGGTGACGTGGCTGCTCGACGGCGAGGTGCTGCACCGCGACAGCCTCGGCTCCGAGCAGGCCATCCGCCCCGGTCAGCTCAACCTGATGACGGCGGGCCACGGCATCGCCCACTCCGAGGAGACGCCCGCTTCGTACCGCGGCGCCCACCACGGGGTGCAGCTGTGGGTGGCCCAGCCGGAGTCGACCCGCCACGGCGGTCCTGCCTTCGAGCATCACGCCGAGCTTCCCGTGGTGGAGCAGCCCACCTTCACCGCCACCGTGCTCGTCGGCGAGCTGGCGGGAGCGCGGTCGCCGGCCCGGTCCGACACCCCGTTGGTGGGCGCCGACCTTCGGCTGCGCGCAGGCCGCACCGTGCTACCTCTCGACCCCGCTTTCGAGCACGCCGTGGCCGTCTTCGACGGGGCCGCACGGGTCGACGGCCACGCCGTGGAGGCGGGCACGCTCGCCTACCTCGCACCCGGTCGTGACGAGCTGGTCCTCGACGGCGATGCCCGCGCCCTGCTGCTCGGCGGCGAGCCGTTCGACGACACCGTGCTCATGTGGTGGAACTTCGTCGCTCGCACGCGTGGCGAGGTCGACGCCGCCCGCGCCGACTGGAACAGTGGGTCCGACCGGTTCGGCGCGGTGGCGTCGCCGCTCGATCGCATCCCCGCACCGCAGTCGTGACGTCAGGAGCCCTGCCGTGAACAACTACGAACTCGGCGCTCCGGCCGACCCCCGCCGCTGGTGGTCGCTTGTCGTCCTGTGCCTGAGCCTGTTCATCGTCGTGCTCGGCAACACCGTCCTGAACATCGCCATCCCCACCTTGGTGGAGGAGCTGTCGGCGTCGGACCGCGACCTCCAGTGGATCGTCGACGCCTACGCCCTCGTCTTCGCCGGGCTGCTGTTCACCGGCGGCTCCCTGGGTGACCGCTTCGGCCGCAAGGGCGCTCTCTACGCGGGCCTGTTGGTGTTCGCCTCGGGCTCGGCCTACGCAGGTTTCGGCGACAGTTCGCTCGACGTCATCGTGGGCCGGGCCATCATGGGCGTCGGCGCCGCCTTGGTCATGCCCGCCACCTTGTCGATCCTGACCAACGTCTTCCCGCCCGCCGAGCGGGCCCGGGCCATCGCCATCTGGGCGGGCATTGCGGGCGCCGCGGGCGCCGTCGGCCCCATCGTCGGCGGCTACCTGCTCGAGCACTTCTGGTGGGGCTCGATCTTCTTCGTCAACCTCGTCTTCGTCACCATCACCATGGTGGCGGGGGCGACGCTGGTGCCCACCTCCCGCGACCCGGCGGAGGCGCCGCTCGACGTGCTCGGCGCCGCCCTGTCGATCGGCGCCATCGCGACCCTCGTCTACGGGATCATCGAAGCGCCGCAACGGGGGTGGCTCGACGACGCCACGCTGCTGTCGTTCGCCGCCGCCGTCGTGTTCGGCAGCGCCTTCGCCTGGTGGGAACTGCGAAGCCGGGCGCCCATGCTCGACCTGCGTTACTTCCGCCGCCCCGGCTTTTCGGGCGGGAGCATCGCCATCTCCATGATGTTCTTCGGCCTGTTCGGGATGTTCTTCATCCTGACCCAGTACATGCAGCTCGTACGCGGGTACGGCCCGTTGGAGACGGGGGTGCGGACGTTGCCCTTCGCCCTCACCTTGATGGTGGCGGCCCCGTCGAGCGCCCGACTGGCCGAGCGGTTCGGGAGCAAAGCGGTGGTGTCGACCGGCATGGTGGTGACGGCGCTGGGCATGCTGCTCACCGCGCAGGCCGACGTGCGTACCTCCTACGCGATGTTGGTGGTGATGCTGGTCGTGCTCGCCGCGGGCATGGGGCTGACGATGGCGCCGTCGACCACCTCGATCATGTCGTCGCTGCCGCTGGGCAAGGCCGGCGTGGGTTCGGCCATGAACGACACCAACCGCGAGCTGGGTGGCGCGCTGGGTGTCGCCGTGCTGGGCAGCGTGCTCGCCACCCAGTACAGCTCGGGTGTGAGCACGGTCCTGCAAGGCGCGCCCGCCGAGGTCGCCGCCGCCGCTCGTAGCTCGCTCGGCGGCGCCGTCGGCGTGGCCCGGTTGACGGGCAACGAGCCGTTGGTGGCCGCGGCCCGCGAGAGTTTCACCGACGCCATGGGCACGGCGCTGACCATCGCCGCCGTGGTCATCCTGGTGGCCGTCGTCTTCGTGGCCCGCCTCGTCCCGCACCGACTGGGCACGTCGGAGGACCAGCCCCGCTACGGCGCCGTCGAGGGCGCCGAGACCGACTCGACGCGGTCGGTCTCCTGAGGCACCGATAACCTCGACGGGCGATGCCCGACGTTCGAGAGACCCGCTTGCCCGGCGTCGGCGTGCGCCATGAGTTCACCACCTCAGGAGGGGAACGAGTGGCCGTGCTGGTGCACCGCACCGGCCGTCGCGAGCTTCTCGTCTACGACCGCGACGACCCCGACACGTCGTCGACCGTGCTGCACCTGAGCTCGGACGACACCCGCACGCTGACCGAGGTTCTGGGCGGCAGCCAGGTCACGGAAGCGGTCACCGAGGTGCAGCAGCGCATCGAGGGCCTGGCCATCGAGTGGATCACCGTGCCGCCCGGGTCTCCCGCCGTGGGCGCCACCATCGCCGAGGGCCAGTTCCGCACGCGCACCGGAGCGTCGATCGTGGCCGTCATCCGCGACAACGCAACCGTGCCCGCGCCGGGCCCGGAGCACGCGTTCCAAGGCGGCGACGTGGCCGTCGCGGTGGGCACGCCTGAGGGCCTGGCCCAGTTGCGCGCCCTGCTCGTGGCGTGATCCTCGCCGCAGCCGCCGAGTCCGACGCCGCCCTCGCCTTCATCGAAATCGGCGCGGTTGCGCTGGCGCTCGCCGTGCTGGCCCGACTGGCCGCCCGCCTGGGCATCACGGCCATCCCCCTCTACCTGCTCGCCGGCCTTACCGTCGGCGTCGGCGGCGTCGTCCCGCTCGACGTCAGCGCCGAGTTCATCTCGTTGGCCGCCGAGATCGGCGTGCTCCTCCTGCTGCTGGCGCTCGGCCTGGAGTACTCGGCTGACGACCTGCGCCACGGCCTGCGCACCGGCCTCCGACCCGCGGCGGTGGACGCCGTCGCCAACTTCCTCCCCGGCTTCGGCATGGGCCTCCTGCTCGGCTGGAGCACCACCGCAGCCTTCCTGCTCGGCGGCGTGTCGTGGGTCAGCTCGTCGGGGGTGGTGGCCAAGGTGCTGGGCGACCTCGACCGCTTCGGCAACCGGGAGACGCCCGCCGTCCTGAACCTGTTGGTCATGGAGGACCTGGCCATGGCCGTCTTCCTCCCGGTGGCCGCCGCCTTCGCCTTGGGGCGCGACGCCGGCGACACCCTGACGACGGTCGGCATTGCACTGGCGGGCGTCGTCGTCATCCTCAACGTCGCCCTGCGCTGGGGCCGGCGGCTGTCCACCGTCTTGGCCCCCGCCTCGGACGAGTCGTTGCTGCTCGCCGTGTTCGGCCTCACGCTGCTCGTCGGCGGGTTGGCCCAGCAGATCGAAGTGTCGGCCGCCATCGGCGCTTTCCTGGTCGGGCTCGCCTTGTCGGGACCCGTCCAGCATCGAGCGGGGACGCTCATCGGCCCGCTGCGCGACCTGTTCGCGGCGGTCTTCTTCCTCTTCTTCTCGTTCCAGATCCGCCCCGGCGACCTGCTGGGCGCATTGCTGCCCGCTGCCGCGCTGGCGGCGCTGGCGGCGGGCGGCAAGGTGCTGTCGGGGTGGGTGGCGGGCGCCGCCGTCGGCGCCGGGTACCGGGCGCGGTTGCGTGCAGGCACCGTGCTCATCGCCCGCGGCGAGTTCTCCATCGTCATCGCCAGCCTCGGCGCCCAACTGGCCGACGGTGACGACCTCACCGCGTTGGCCGCCGCCTTTGTCCTGGTGACGGCGATCGTCGGTCCGTTGGCAGCCAAGTATGCCGATCGGCCGGCGCCGCGGCGCGGCGTATCTTCGCCACGGTGATGCGCACCATCCCGGCCTTCTTCCGAGCGGCCGTCGCCGCCGTGCCCGACAAGCCGTGGCTGTTCGCCGACGCAGGCGAGTGGACGTACGCCGAAGCACAGCACGCCGTCGAGCGCGGCGCGGCGGCGCTGCGAGAGCTCGGCGTGCGGGCGGGCGACCGGGTGCTGACGACGTCGGCCAACACGGCCGAGTACCTCTTCGCGTGGTTGGCGCTCATGGAGGTCGGCGCCGTGCAGGTGCCGGTCAACCCGGCGTCGACCCCGGCGGAGCTGGCGGGCTTCGTCGCCCAAGTGGCGCCTGCGCTGGTCGTCACCGACCCGACGCTGTCGTTCGAGGGCACACGCACGGCCATGGTCCACGACCTGTTCCAGGCCGAGGCGGACGGCCGCGGCCCGGCGTCGGTCGACCCCGACGACGTCGCCGTGATGATCCCCACGTCGGGCACGACGGGTCGCTCCAAGCTGGTGATGCAGACGCACCGGGCCTACGTCATGGCGGGGGAGGGGTTCCCGCACTGGTTGCGGCTCACCGCCGACGACCGCTTGGCGGTGGTGCTCCCGCTGTTCCACATCAACGCTCCGGCCTACTCGGCCCTGGGCTCGGTGGCCGCCCGCGCCCAGTTGGCGCTGTTGCCGCGGTTCTCGACTTCGGGCTTCCTCGATGATGTGCGGCGTGTCGGCGCGACCCAGTTCAACGCCATCGGCGCCATGCTCGAACTGCTCATGCGCCGGCCGGCGAAGGACGACGACGCCGACAACCCGCTGCGCCGGTGTTACGCCGGTCCCGCGCCGACCAGCGAACGCCACATCGACATCGAGACCCGCTTCGGCTTCGAGATCGTGGGCGGCTACGGCATGTCGGAGACGCCCTACGGGATGGTGTGGCCGCACGGCGCCCGCCCCTACGGGTCGTTGGGCGCCCCTCGGCAGCACCCGGAACTGGGCGACGTCAACGAGGCCCGGGTGGCGGCCGACGGCGAGCTCGAACTGCGCAACCCGGCCGTCATGCGCGGCTACTACGGCATGCCCGAGGAGACGGCGGCTGCGTTCACCGACGACGGGTGGCTGCGCACCGGCGACCTGGTGCGCACCGACGACGACGGCATGTACTGGTTCCTGGGGCGCAAGAAGGACGTCATTCGCCGCCGGGGCGAGAACCTCTCGCCCCTGGAAGTGGAACAGGCGTTGCAGCGGCACCCCCACGTGGCGCTGGCGGCTGTCGTGGCTGTGCCGTCCGACCTTTCGGAGGACGACGTGAAGGCGTTCGTGGTGCCGGTTGCGGGCGTCGCCCTCGACGTGGCCGACGTGCACGCCTTCGCCGCCGTGGCGCTGGCGCGCTTCAAGGTGCCTCGCTACTTCGAGGTGGTCGACGAGCTGCCGCAGACGCCCACCGGCCGGGTGGCCAAGCACCGGCTGCCCACCGAACGCACGGCCGAGGAGGTCGACATGGAGGAACGCCGATGAAGACGTGGATCGGGTGGTCGGACCCCGACCACATCACCGTCGCCGGGCGCGACCTGCCCAGCGAAGTCATGGGGCGCTTGTCGCTGACCGAGCTTGCCTACTTGCTCGTGACCCGCCGCGAGCCGTCGGCGGGGGAGCGACGCGTGCTCGACGCCGTGTTGGTGTCGTTGGCCGACCACGGCCTGACGCCCAGTGCCCTGTCGGCCCGGTTGACCTACACGGGCGCGCCGGAAGCGCCGCAGGCCGCAGTGGCGGCCGGGTTGCTCGGTGCCGGGAGCATCTTCCTCGGACCCGCAGGCGACACCGCTCAGTTCCTGGCCGACGCCTTGGACGGCGGCCCTGCCTCGGGCTCGGTTGCCGAGGCCGCCGTCGACGCCCGCCGGGCCGCGGGCCTGCGGGTGCCGGGACTCGGTCATCCCGTGCACCGCGAGCTCGACCCCCGCACGCCGCGCTTGTACGAGTTGGCCGAGGAAGAAGGCGTGCTCGGTCCCCACCTGGAACTGCTGCGCCTGGTGGCCGAGGTCAACGAGCAGCGCAGCGGCAAGCGCCAGCCGATCAACGGCGCTGGTGCGGCCGGGGCGGCGCTGGCCGACCTCGGCATCCCGCCGTCGTCGGTCCGTGCCTTTGTGCTCATCGGCCGCACGGCCGGGCTGGTGGCCCACTTGGCCGAGGAGGCGACAGCGCCGCTGGGCAAGGACCTGTGGCTCGAGGTGGAGCGCCGCTCCCGCCCCGACGTCACCTGAACCGAATCGTTCTGGCTGGCGAAAACCGTGCCCCCCACCGGCTTTCGCCAGCCGGAACGCCGGGCGTCAACGCACCGACGCCCAGAACTCCTGGAGGACGGCGGCCGCCTGTTCCGGCGCTTGGTAGGGCCAGAAGTGGCCGACGCCTTCCAGCCGCTCGAAGCGGGCGCCTAGTTGTTCGGCGACTTCGGCGGCGAGGGCCTCGTCGCCGAAGGGATCGTCGGTGGGGTGCAGGACGAGCCCCGGCGCCGCAGTGGGCGTCCACGGCCCCCATGCGGAGTACGGGTTGGGCAGCGCCGAGCGGTACAACGAAAGGATGCAGGCGCCCATGGTGGCGTCGCTCGCCGCCGCCATCTCCATGGCGTCGTCGTGGGGCACGCCCATGGCCTCGAACAACGGCGCCCGCTCCTCGGGCGTGGCCGCGTTCTGAGCCTCGACGAACGCCTCGCCCTCGCCGGGCGTCTGCCACAGCTTGGCGAAGTCGTGCCACTCGTAGTCGCGATGGGCGATGTTGCCGACGTCGGCCACCCACGAACGGACGCGGTCGCCATGGGCGGTGACCACTCGGTACGCCAGCCCTGCGCCCCAGTCGTGGCCCACGAGGTCGACCGGCCCGTCGATGCGGCCGAGCTCGTCGAGCAACCAGGCCACATAGTCGTCCTTCGTCCCCCCGAAGCCGTCGGGGACAGGGCACCCGAAACCGGGCAACGACAAGGCCACCGATTTCCCGTCGATTGCTGCTCGGACCTTGCGCCACATGGCCGCGGTCTCGGGGACGCCGTGCACGAAGACGATCACAGGTGGGGACTGTAGGCGGCCACGGTGTAAGACGGTATGGCGATGATCCGGTTCAGCAGTTTCGACGACCAAGAGCTCGACGACTTTCTCCGTTGGCAGGCTGCGTCGTATTCCGTTCTCTTCGAGGTGGTCTCCGAACTGCGGTTGGGCATGAGCGAGCGCGACGCCACCCGTTTGGCCATGAAGGCGTATCGAACGGCGGGGGCCGATCGCTTCTTCCATCTGCCGGTGGCGCTGTTCGGAGAGCGCACCACGCTGCCGCAACCGTGGACGACGCAGTCGTTCTGGCCGACCGACCGCCCGCTCGAAATCGACGACGCCGTGATCCTCGATGCGTCACCCGTGTTCCACGGCTATGTGGTCGACACCTCGATGTCGTGGACGCCCAGCGCGAGCGATTCGCACGACGCGGCGATGGCCGACGACCTCGGATACCGCACCACGATCCTCGAAGCGGTCAAGGCGGGCGCCACCTTCCGGGAGATCGCCCAGGCCGTCGACGCCGACATGGCGCGGCGGGGTGATCGCAACTGCCACCAGTTGCACCCCGAGGCGGTGCTCGGCCATCGGGTGGTGCGCATCACCGACCCCGAATCAATGCCGCCGCCCGACGGCAGCGGCTTCGACACCACGGTGCTTGGCTGGTTCGTCGACGGCATCGCCGCTGCAACCGAGCGGGGCGAGCCCTCACCGACCTGGAACGACCGGCCCACGTCCGACCACCGCCCGGCGCCAGGACTGTGGGCGGTGGAACCCCATCTCGCCCGCGGCGTCATCGGCGTGAAGTGGGAGGAGCTGTTGGTGATCGAGGACAACGACGCCTATTGGCTCGACGACGACGTCCCCCACAACTGCTAGTCCCGAGTACATGGCGTCCGGAATCCGGACGCCATGTACTCGGGACGGGGGTTACTTCAGGCGTTCGATGATCATGGCCATGCCCTGGCCGCCGCCCACGCACATGGTCTCGAGGCCGAAGGTGCCGTCGAGCGTCTGCAGGTCGTTGATCAGGGTGGTCATGATGCGGGCGCCGGTCTGGCCGAAGGGGTGACCCAGCGCAATGGCGCCGCCATGCGGGTTGAGCTGGCCCTCGATGTCGACGCCCAGTTCGTCGCACACCGGCAGCACCTGGGCGGCGAAGGCCTCGTTGAGCTCCACCACGTCGATGTCGTTGATCGACATGCCGGTGGCGGCCAGCAGCCTGCGGACGGCCTCGATCGGCCCCACGCCCATGATCTCGGGAGCCAGCCCCGACACGGCCGAGCCGACGATGCGGGCCAACGGCGTCAGGCCCAACGCCTGCGCCTTCTCGGCCGACATCACCAACACGGCGGCGGCGCCGTCGTTGAGCGGGCAGGCGTTGCCGGCGGTCACCCTCCCGTCGGGCTTGAAGGCGGGCTGCAACTGCGACAGCTTCTCGATCGTGGTGCCCGGCCGCGGCCCGTCGTCCTGCGTGGCCACCGTGCCGTCGGGCAAGGGCACCGGCGTGATCTCCCGCTCGAAGAACCCGTTCTTCTGGGCCTCGACGGCGCGGTTCTGCGACAGCACGGCGTACTCGTCCATGCGCTCCCGCGACACGTCGTACTTCTCGGCCACGTTCTCGGCGGTGAAGCCCATGGGGATGTACATCTGGTTGACGTAGTCGGGCCGGTCCTTGTCGAGGAAGCGGGGGTTGGCGTCTTCCTTGTCGAAGCCCTTGCCGCCGGTGCGGCTGACGCTCTCGACCCCACCCGCCACGAAGCAGTCGCCCTCGCCCGCCTTGATGGCGTGGAAGGCCATGCGGATCGACTGGAGCGACGAAGCACAGAAACGGTTGACCGTCGTGCCCGGCACGGTGTCGGGCAGCCCGGCCAGTGCGCCCGCGTTGCGGGCCACGTTCATCGACTGCTCGCCTGCGTGGTTGGCGGCGCCCCAGATGACGTCCTGCACTGTGCCCGGGTCGACGGCCGGCACCTTTTCCAGCAACGACTTGATGATGAACCCGCTCAAGTCGTCGGCCCTGACGTCCTTCAGAGACCCTTTGAAGGCTCGGCCGATAGGCGTGCGAGCGGTGGCGACGATCACGGCTTCTGACATGGCCGTCAGCCTAGGCCGGCTCGGGTGCTTTCACCTTTGGCTTGGGCGGCGGCACGCCGAGGCGCGGGTCCTGCACCGGGTGCCATTCCGGCCACCGTCGCCGGCTCACCGTCGACAGCTTGCGCAACAGCTCGATGGCGCCGGGGTCGTCGTCGCCCGGGCGGCCTTCGATGGTGCCGTCCTCGAGCATCTTGATGAGGATCTCGCGGCCCAGGTCGGTGCGCACGATCGTCAGCGTCCAGTCGTTGAAGGCGCCGATGCCGCCGGTGGAGATGTCGGCGTGCTCGGCGGCGAAGTCGGGGCAGTGCTTGCACCCCTCGCGGGTCCAGGCGTGGCACTCCTTCAGCGGTACCTCGTGGTAGCTGCCGTCGCGCATCCAGATCTGGAACACGCCCTTGATGTTCATCTTCACCATGTCCTGCTTCTTGAGGCCGTACTTGGCCTCGAAGAGCTCTTCGAAGATGGCGTCGTCGAACGTCTTGGAGCACAGCAAGCCGATGTTGAGGGCGAAGCGGCGGGCCACTTTGCCCGCCTTGCGCACGGTCATGGCGGGCGGCGACGACGACATGCAGCTCATGCCCACCAGCGCCAGCTTCTCGGCCCCGCCTTCGATGGCCTCGGCGTAGGCCATGGTGTTGGCCGAGTACGTGTACCGGCTGCCCGCCGAGGCCAGGATGTCGTCGCGGGTGCGGGCCACGCCGGGCACCGCCTTCCACGTGGAGCCGTCGCCCTCCAGGTACGACACCAGGGCGGCGTCGATGTAGCCGTGGTCCATGGCCCACATGAGGATGGCCGACACCAGCCCGCCGTCCTGGCCCTTCTCGTGGAAGGTGGGGTCGGTGGCGCGGGCCAGGATGATGTCCTTTGTCACGCCCTCCATCTCGCCCGGCAGGCGCGACCGGCCGAAGAGCATGGTGTCGATCTCGGGCTCCCAGGCCCGGAACCGGGGGCATGCCCGGGTGCACGAGGTGCAGCCCCGGTCGCCGTGGCCACAGTCGGCCGGGCCCTTGTCGGTTTCCAGGTGGAACGGCTTGTAGACCCCGTTTGTGTCGTCGTAGCCGAGCACGTCGTGCGGGCACGCCACCACGCAGCCTGCGCAACCGGTGCACAACCCGGAGGTGACCACCTCGTCGAAGAGGTGCGCCCAGTGCGCCGTCCAGCGTTCCTTCTTCGGCGGAGCCATGGCCATAGGGGCGGAACTCTAGTTTGTGGCCGTGCCCGAACTTCCCGAGGTCGAGGCCTACCGTCGCCTCGCTGAGGCCGTCGTCGGGCGCCGAGTGGCGGAGGTCACAGCACCCGACTCCTGGTTCCTGAAAGGGGGCATCACCGCGGCCGACGTGGTGGGCGCCTTGGCCGGCCGGCGCTTCACTGCGGCCCGCCGCATCGGCAAGCTCCTCCTCCTCGACACCGACGGCGGGCCGACGCTGGGGCTGCGCTTCGGCATGACCGGGCGCTTGCTGGTGGACGGCGCTGCGGGCGTCGACAAGCTGCTGTACACCAGCGACCGCGAGTTAGAGGCGTGGGACCGCTTCGCCGTGCGCTTCGACGACGGGGGCGACCTGCGGGTGCGCGACCCGAGGCGGCTGGGCGGCGTGCTGCTCGACCCCGACGAGTCGGCCCTCGGCCCCGACGCGCTCGACATCACCGTGGCCGGCCTGGCGGCCGCGTTGCGAGGGAGCGAGGCGCCCGTCAAGGCGCGCCTCATGGACCAGGCCCGCTTGGCCGGGGTCGGCAACCTCATCGCCGACGAGGCGCTGTGGCGAGCGGGGGTGGCGCCGCAGCGGCACGCGGCGTCGCTGTCGACCGCCGACGTACGCCGCTTGCACAAGCACTTGCGCGGCGCTCTCGACGACCTGCTCGCCCGCGGCGGTTCGCACCAGGGCGACCTCATGGCGGCCCGGCGCCCCGGCGGCACCTGTCCCAAGGACGGGACCCCGTTGCTGCGTTCCACAGTCGGCGGCCGCACCAGTTGGTGGTGCCCGAGCCACCAACGCTGACCCCGGACCAGAACGGCGGGCTACTGCGCCTTGTCGGTGCGGAACGGCCCCTTGGGCTCCAAGCGCCCGTGTTCGGGCACGAGCACGACGGCATCGGGCGTGCGGGCGTTGCTGTCCGCCCGCGTGGACTGCGCGGGGGCGAAGCCGCTTTCGAAGCGACCGTTGCGCAGGTACGACCCCAGTTGCCCGGGGTCGTCGCCCGCCCACCAGATGGCCACGGCGAGCCACTTGGCCGTGACCCACCCGTGCACCAGCCGTGCGCTCGGCGGCTGATCGGTGGCGTCCACCAGCGCGGCCAGCTCGTCCCCCCGTGCAAAGGCATAGGGGGCCAAGAGCTGCAGGTCGCTCGGCATGGCGTCCACGAGCGAGTCGTCGGCCAGCGACCAGATGCCCCAGATGCCACGCCGCGGGTCGTACCCCGCCGCCTTGGCCGCGTGCAGCCACGAGCGGGCGTCCGCCGCGGGGATGCTGACGAAGGCGGCAGCGGCGGGCACCAACGGGGCCGGGTTGTGCGGGTCCCACTGCACCCGCACGACCTGCGCGCCTCGAGCTCGCAGCGCCGACTCGAAGGCGTCAGGCACGCGCCCGGCGAAGCTGCCCACCATTGCGGTGTAGACGACCGCCGTCTCGTTGGCGCCCACGCCGGACGCGTCGACTGCCAACCGGGCCTGGCGCTCCGCCACTCCCGTTAACGAGAAGACGTCGCCGCGCAAGGCAGGCTCGGCCACGTCGAGTGATTCGAGCAGCGGCGCCCGCATGCCGACCGGCGCTCCCGAGGCGTCCGCCACCGAGGTCGAACCCAGGTTGACGGTGGCCACCGTGCCCTCGCTGCGGAAGGGCACGAGGTCGAGGCGTCGCCCGCCTGCGCCGCCGGAGCGATTGACCAAGGAGACGTAGGCCCGAAAGCCCGCTTCCTGTACGGGGTCGCCGCCGATGATGCCGATTCGGACCGGCGCGCGCGGCGGGGGCGGCAGCGGCGAGGGGAATCCGCCGCCGTTGCCCCCGAGCGACGGCGGGGACAGCGCGGCGTAGGGCGAGAGGTAGAAGGGCGGCGGCGGGTGGGCCAGCGTGAACCCAGACACCGGCTGGGCGCTGCCACCGGCCGCCGTCGGTGCCGATGCAGCAGACAGGAACCGGGGCGAGCCGAGCCCGCGCCGCGGCGTCTCGGCGTTGTCGTCCACCAGCACCGGCTCGGACGACAGGTAGGAGTCGGACGCGTAGACGGCTTGGGTGGGTGTGGACGTGGGCTCCGACAGGAACAGCGCCGTCGCCGCGGCCAAGGCCATGATCGACGCCGCTGTGAGGGCGGGCCGAATGTAGCGGCGCGGCTGTCGGCGTACGAGCGTGCGCTCCACCCGGCGGCGTAGGTGGTCGGGCAGCCCGATCTCGGCGGCGACGATCATGGCCGCCTCGATGCGGTCGACCACATGGGGGGGAAGCGGGCGAGGGGCGTCGACGGTCGCCAGCGCGCCCACGCCCGCTTCCGCCTCGGCTGCCAGCACCCGCTCCAGCCGCTCTCCCAAGTGGGCGGGGAGCGGGCGGGCCTCGCCGAGGCCGCCGAACAACGGCGACAGTTCGTCGCTCACGCAGAGCCCTCGAGCTGTCGACGCAATCCGTCGCGGGCGCGTTGCAGCAGCGACTGCACCTGCACGCGCGTGCGCCCGAGCTCGTCGGCGATGTCGCTCACGCTCTTGCCGTCGAGGTACTTGAGCACGAGCACTTGGCGGTGCAGGGCGGAGAGCGCGCCCAGGGCCCGCACCAGCGCGTCGCGTTCGTCGATCGCCGCGGCTTGGCCCTCGTCGTCGATGAGTGTGAGCGCGCTGCGGGCCACTTCCTGCTTGCGCTCGCGGGCGTAGTGGCGGGCGATGCGATGCCGGGCGATGGCGCACAGCCACGTGGTGAGCGCGGCGTCGCCCCGGAAGGTGGAAGCCGAACGGACCGCCTCCACGAACGTCTCCTGCACGATGTCCTCGGCCACCGAGGCATCACCGCCCACGCGGGCGAACACGAACCCGTAGACGATCGGCCCGGCGACGTCGAGCACCTCCCGCACCGAGTCGCGGTCGCCGGCTGCCGCCCGCGCCAAGAGATCGACATCGCCGCCCGCGCGCACCGCTTCAACCCCCACCATGACACTTTGGGCCGGAGTTCCCCCAGAATCAACCGGCGGTTGAAGCGATGTCTTCTGCGCCCCAACCGGCATGCGCATCGCCGCCGTCGCCCTCGCCGTGTTCCTCGGTTGGCCGTCCGCCGCCGCCTCCGCCTGCGGCGGCCTCGTCGCCCCCAACGGGACCGTTCGGCTACTGCGCACGGCCACGCTTGCCGCGTATGCCGACGGGGTCGAGCACTACGTCACCTCGTTCCAGTTCGCAGGCGGCGGCGCCGAGTTCGGGTCGATCGTGCCGCTGCCCGCGGTGCCCACCAAAGTGGAACGGGGCGGCGACTGGACGTTGCAGCGCCTCGACCGGGAGACGCAGCCGCCGGCCGACTCGTTCGTGGCGGGCACGGCTGCGGGAAACGCCGGGTCCGCCATGGTCGTCTACGAGACGCGCATCGACGCCCTCGACATCACCATCCTCAAGGGTGGCGCCCGTGAGGTCGGGACGTGGGCCAAGGACAACGGGTTCCAACTCACCCCCGACGCCCCCGAGGTGCTGGAGTTCTACGCCTTCCGCAGTCCTGTGTTCATGGCCGCCCGCTTCGACGCCAAGGCGGCCGAGGAGCGGGGCCAGCAAGTGGGCGACGGCACGCCCATCCACCTCACCATTCCCACCCGCAACCCGTGGGTGCCCCTGCGCATCCTCGGGTTGGGCCGTGGCACCGACGAACCGGTCGACGCCGACGTCTACCTGCTGACGCCGATGCGGCCGGCGCTGCTGCCGCTCGGTCGAAAGGGGGTCGACGTGGTACACGACGCCGAGGCCACCAGCGCGTTGTTGGCCGACCTGCGCTCCGACAAGGGCATGGAGTGGGTGCCGCAGAAGATGTGGCTGACCAAGGTCGCGGTGCGCACGCAGGCCGAGACCCTGCGCTTCGACCTCGCCGCGGATGCTTCGGGCCGCAACCGCCCGTCACACCTGGCCGCCGGACTGCCTCGCCCCAAGCAGCCGGCCACCACCACGACGACGACGACCGTTGCGACGACGACGACCACCACGGCGGTCGTGCTGACGGACTCGGTGCCCGAGGCGGCAGTGGACTCGGAAGTGGCCTCGTCCTCGCCGCCGTGGGGTGCGTTGCTGGTGCCGGCCTTGCTCACAGCCGTCGTTGCCGTGCTCGCCCTCCGGTCCCGCAGGCGGCGAGTGGCCTGACGGTAACGTCCGGCGCATGCCGGACGACGCACTGCCGCACTGGTTGTCGGACGAACGCAGGCCACCCACCGTCGACGCCATGCTGGGCGCCCTCGGCGGCTTGGTGGCGCTGTTCGGGGTCTCGTTGCTCCACGGCGAAGTGCCCGAAGACCACGCTCGGGCCGCCGGGTTGGCCCTGGCCCTTCTGACGCTGTTGGCCGGCTGCACCCTTTCTGTGCTGCAGCGGGCGCGTGCCCTCGGTGTGGCGGGCGTGGTGCTGGCCGCGGGCGCGGTGCTGCCCCTGTCCTTCCTCCTGGCCAACGACCCCGCCGCGGTCGAGTCCGACGGGGACGTCCTCGTCGCCGCCCTGCTGGCCTTGCTCCTGTGGTCGGTGTTGTTCGCCGTCGGGCCTGCGCGCGGGCACGGCGTGTTCCTCGGGTTGGCGTTGTTCGCGTTGTGGGTCGGCGTGCTGTCGCAGACGATCCCGGACGATGTGGGTTTCCCTTTCAGCCCGGTCCCGGGCCGTGAGATCCCGGCCCAGGAGATCCCGGACCGCCCGGTGCCCCTGCTGCCCGACGACGATTGGCCGGGGTTCGAGACAATCCCGCCGCCCCGCCTCGGTCCCGACCCGCGCCTCAACCCGCCCATGACGATCCCGCGGCCCCCGCCCGGGCGGCCGCGTTTCCCGTCGACGACCACCACGACGGGTGTCGAGCAGTCGCTGGGCGACGCCCGCCTGATCGCGGCGCAGGACTTCGAGTTCGACGCGCCGGAGCCGCCGCTCGCTCCCGCCGTGGTGTCGATGCTGTTTGCGCTCCTCTACCTGGGGGCCGCCTTCGTGCTCGACGGCGCCCGCCTGCGGCGACTGGCGTCGGCGTTCCTCGTGGTGGGGATCACCGCCGCCGCCGTGGGCTCGCTGTCGGCCGGGCCTCGACTGGGCGCCACAACGGCGTCGTCCTTGGCGCTGGTGTTCAGCTTGGTGGTCGTCGCCCTCGGGCTGTTCGCCACACGACGGCTGGTGGCGTGGCTGGGGGCGGGCACGGCGGCGTTGTCGCTCACCGCCACCGTCGCCTCGCTCCTCGAAGACTCCGCCACCGGCACCGCCCTCTGCCTGCTCGCCGTCGGCGCCGCCGTCGTGGGCCTCGGCGTCTCCGCGGGCGACCGCAACGACGCTCCCGCCTGAGTCGCCCCTTGTGGCGCCGCTACATCCCAACCTGGCAACTCAGCAGCCCTGGTGGTGGTGCGGGAGCGCATGGCACTTCGTGCATGCGACGCCGGGTGCGTGCGTACATCAGTTGCCACTTGTGCGCGCCGCTGCGTGCACAAGTGGCAACTCAGTAGCCCGGTGATGCAAGCACGGCCGGCTGGCGTGCAGCTCAGACCAACGTGCCCGGTGGTCGGGTGGTGCGGGTGCGGCCTCGTGGGTCGGTGATCACCAGGGTGCCGTCGGGCTTCAGCTTCTCGGACCAGCCCGGTTGGTGGCCCAAATGGTGGTGTCGGCTGCACTTGAGGACCAGGTTGTCCAAGCTGGTGGTGCCGCCGTCGTGCCACGGCATCACGTGATGCGCTTCGCACCACTGCGACGGACGGTCGCAGCCTTCGAACCGGCAGTGCCGGTCGCGCAGCACGAGCGCTGACCACAACGGGGCCGGGATCGTGCGCGTCGACGTGCCGTAGTCGAGGATCGTGCTGCGGCCGTCGCTGACCACCCGGTGGATCGCCGCATCGCACGCCAGCGCCTGCACCGACGCACCGTCGAGCAGCCCGCCACCGACGAAGCTGCCGCCCTTGCCGGCCAGCAGGGCGTCGTAGTCGACCACCACGTTGAGGTGCGGGCGGTGCCTTCCGCCGCGGCGACCGCTCTGGTGGTCGAGAAAGAACCTGCACACGTCGACCAGCGCGTCGGCTCGGCGCTGCGACGGCAACACGTCGGGGTCGTCGACCATGGCCAAGCGCAACGCCGTCGCCACGGTCTCGCCGCCCAGCGGGTCGAGCGAGCCCGTGAGTTCCCATTGGCGTCCAAGGTCTGGGACAGGTGCACGCCCTTTTCGAACGTGGGCTCGATGTCGAGCATCGACTTCCACTGCTGCATCGCCAGAGCGGTGTCGACTACCGACAGATCCATCAGCGCCGGGATGACGGTTGCCTCGTGTTCGCTGAACTCCGGCGTCGCATTGCGCACGATCGCTAGCACCTGGCCGCCCGACAGGGTCCCCGACAACCAGTACTCCGCGGTCATTGGTAGCTCTCGGAGACGACGAGCGGTCGAGGCCGTTGACTTGGCAGTGCTCGACGTCATGCCGGCGTGGTGTCGGAGCCAGGCCGTCATCGACGTCGCTCCGTCGAGCTCCCACAGTGCCTCGGCGTCGAACGCCGATCGCCCTCGACACCTTGGCGTTGAGCAGGTCGACCAGCTTCAGCACCTCGGCCAAGGCGTCGCCGTCGAGCGGAACTGCCAGCTTTTCGACGACGTTCCGCAGTTCTCCAACCACCCTCCGATCGTACACATGTTCGACTCATCAATCAAGCAAAAACCCTTAGAAACAAAGGGTTTTTACACCCCGAGTTGCAGCGACTCGGCGTAGGCCCGGGCGCCTTCGAGCGAGGCCTTGAACATGCGGGAGCCCACGCTGATACGCGCTACGCCCAACTCTCGCAACCGGGGGATCGGCGGTGCCGCGCTGCGCAGGTACACGTTCACGGGAGCACCCAAGCCGTCGACGAGAGCAGCGATCACCGACTCTTCGGCCTGGAAGATCGGGTACACGCACGTGGCACCGGCGTCGAGGTAGAGCCGGCCCCGCCGCAGCAACTCGTCGAGAACCGGCTCCATCACGTCGATGCGGGCGTTGACGATCACGCCGTGCCGGGCGACGGCGGCGATGCGCGCGGCCTGCACCTCGGCGTCGACCAGGCCACCCGCCCCGTGGTCGGTGTCCTCGTAGTTGCATCCCACCGCGCCGGTGGCCAACAGGCGCTCGGCGAACTCGTCGGGCGGCAGCCCGTAGCCCGCTTCCATGTCGGCCGTCACCGGCACCGACACGCCCGCCGCGATGCGGGCCACGGCGTCGAACGCCACCTGCGCCGGCATGGCCTGCCCGTCCTCGTACCCCAGCGACAGGGCGACAGCGGCGCTCGACGTGGCCACCGCCGGGAACCCCAGCCCCTCGGTCAGCTTGGCGCTCGCCACGTCCCACGCGTTGGCGAGCACCAGCGGCTCGCCGGGCATGTGCAGCGCACGCAGGCGGTCACGCACGGGGCTGGTAGTCGCCGACGGGCTCGGCGGCAGTGACGCCGAGGCGGTTCCAGGCATTGATGACCACCACGGCGTAGAGCAGCTTGCCCAGCTCGTCGTCGTCGAAGTGGCGCTTGGCCTCCTCCACCACCTCGTCGGGCACGTGGGTGTCGGCCACCAACGTGACCGATTCGGTGAACGCCAAGGCGGCCCGTTCCCGTTCGGTGAAGAACGGCGTCTCCCGCCACGCGCTCAGCGCGTAGAGGCGTTGTTCGGTCTCACCGGCGGCCCGAGCGTCCTTGGTGTGCATGTCGATGCAGTAGGCGCAGCCGTTGACCTGCGACGCCCGCACCTTCACCAGTTCGAGCAGCGACCGCTCCAGGCCGGAACGTCGCACGGCCTTCTCCAGGGCGAACATGGCGTTGATGCCGTCGGCGAACGCGTGATAGTCGACGCGTACAGTCATGGCGGCGATCGTAGGCAGCAGCAGCCGGGGAGGCGCAGTGAAAGATGTCTCAGGAGCGTGGGGTAAGCGGTTCGCCGCGTCGCCTGCCTCGGCCGTGCAGATGTACGAGGACGTCATGGTGCCGCGGCTGTTCGACCCGTGGGCGCACGTGCTGCTCGACGCCGTCGATGTGCGTGCCGGCGACGCCGTGCTCGACGTGGCCACCGGCCCTGGCACGGTGGCCCGGGTCGCCGCCAATCGGGGCGCCTCGGTGACGGCGTGCGATTTCAGCCCGGCCATGCTCGACATGGCGCGCAGCAAGTCGCCGGCCAACATCACCTATGTCGAGTCGCCCGCCGCACCGCTCGCTGTCGACGACCGATCGTTCGACGGACGCGACGCCGCGCTCACTCGCGACCTCGCACCGTTGACCGACGACGCCGTGCACGGCCCGGTCGTCGCCTTGATCGCCAAGGCTGTCCGCTGACCGACGACCTGCCCCGCCGCATGCTGGCCGAGTTCCTCGGCGCGGCCATGCTCGTCGCCGTGGTGGTCGGCTCCGGCATCGCTGCGGCGCGCCTGTCGCCCACCGACGTCGGCCTGCAACTGCTGGAGAACGCGATCGCCACCGCGGCGGGCCTCGTCGCCATCCTGCTCGCCTTTGGGCCGGTGTCGGGCGCCCACCTCAACCCGGCGGTCAGCGTGGCCGACTGGCTGCTGGGCGGGCTGACGACCCGCGCGCTGGCGGGCTACGTGGTCGCCCAGGTGAGCGGCTGCATCGTCGGCTGCGTCGTCGGCAACCTCATGTTCTCCGAGCCTGCAGTCGCCTTGTCGGAGAAGGCTCGCACCGGCGGCGGTCTCTGGCTGGCCGAGGGTGTCGCCACCTTCGGCCTCCTCGTGCTCGTCGTGGGGCTGGCCCGCACGGGCCGCCTGTCGGTGGCCCCGTTCGCAGTGGGTGCCTACATCGGCTCGGCCTACTTCTTCACCGCCTCGACCAGCTTCGCCAACCCGGCTGTCACCGTGGGCCGCATGTTCACCGATACGTTCGCAGGCATCGCCCCCTCTTCGGTGCCCGGGTTCGTCCTCGCACAGGCGGCGGGCGTGGTGGTCGCCTTGGCGGCGGTGCGAGCCCTGTACCCAGGCGACACCGCTGCCCTTGCCCAAGCCCCGGACGACGTGGAGGAACGATGAGCGAACGCCCCGAGGTGCTGTTCGTGTGCGTGCACAACGCGGGCCGGTCGCAGATGGCCGCGGCCCTGCTCGACCACCACGCCGGAGGCAGCGTCGTGGTGCGCTCGGCGGGCAGCGCGCCGGCCGACACCGTCAACCCCGCCGTGGTCGAGGTCATGGCCGAGGTGGGGCTCGACCTGTCGAAGGAGTTCCCCAAGCCCCTGACCGACGACGCCGTGCGGGCGGCCGACGTGGTCATCACCATGGGGTGCGGCGACGCCTGCCCCTTCTATCCCGGCAAGCGCTACCTCGACTGGCAGCTCGACGACCCCGCGGGCCGGCCCGCGGAAGCAGTGCGGGCCATCCGCGACGAGATCGACCGGCGGGTGCGCAGTCTGCTCGACGAACTTCGCACTGTTGCGTGACTGTTCACCTTCGGTTCACCTGACGGCAGCCACCTCGCCACCTCGCCTCCCTACCGTGCGAGGCATGAGGCTCCGAACCGCAGTACTCGCCTTGGCGCTGGTTGCCGGCGCATGTGGCACCGACAACAACACAACCGGCGCAACCGGCGCTCGCCAGGACTGCGCCCCGGGTTCCATCGCCGGGGCGGGCAGCACCTTCGTGCAGAACATCGTGCAGCAGTGGATCAAGGACTACGCGGCGGGGTGCCCCGGCGCCACCGTCAACTACCAGGGCGTCGGCTCCGGCGCCGGCATCCAGCAGTTTCTCGCCGGGACCGTCGACTTCGGCGCCACCGACGCGGTGATGAAGGCCGACGAGCAGTCGGCCGCCGTGGCCAAGGGCGGGCCTGTCTTGCACATCCCGTGGTCGGCGGGCGGCATCGCCGTGGAGTACAACCTCGACGGCGTCGACCTGCGGCTGTCGCCGGCGACGTTGGCCGGCATCTTCCAGGGCACGATCACCCGCTGGGACGACGCCGCCCTCAAGGCCGACAACCCCGGGGCGTCGCTTCCCGCCATCGGCATCCAAGTCGTGCACCGCTCCGACGGCTCGGGCACCACCGACGCCTTCACGTCGTACCTCAAGGCGGCGGCACCGGAGGTGTGGAAGGCAGGCTCGGGCAAGGACATACCGTGGCCGACCGGGCAGGGGGCCAAGGGCTCCGACGGCGTGACCGGCGCGGTCAAGCAGGCCAAGGGCGCCATCGGCTATGCCGAGGTCTCCTTCGCCGAGGGCAGCGGGCTCGGCATCGCCAAGATCAAGAACGCCGCCGGCAACTTCGTGGCCCCGACCGAGGAGACCGTGTCGGAGGCGCTCGACGGGGCGTCCACGCCCGACGACCTCAAGATCAAGGTCGACTTCACCACGACGGCGCCGAACGCCTATCCCATCTCCACGCCTACCTGGGTCATCGTGTTCCAGAAGCAGGCGAACGCGGCCAAGGGCGAGTTGATCAAGTCGTTCCTGCGCTACGCCCTCGACGACGGCCAGGAGACGGCGGGCCGGCTCTTCTACGCCCCGCTGCCCGACAGCTTGGCCCGCAAGGCCCGGGCTGCGGCCGAGTCGATCACCACGTGAGCACCCCGCTACCGTTCGCCGGCGAGGGGCCCGCCCCTCCCTTATGACGGCTACCACCACCCGCGCCCCCCGGTCCCGAAACGGCGACGCGCGCTTCCGGCGAACCATGACCGGAGCAGCGCTGTTCGTCCTCGTGTTGATCGCCGCCATCGCACTGTTCCTGTTGGCGCGCGCCGTGCCCGCCTTCCAGCGGGCCGGCTTCGGGTTCCTCACCGAGCGCGAGTGGTTCCCCGACACCGATCCACCGCGTTTCGGCATCGCCGCCCTGGCATTCGGCACGGTGCTGTCCTCCGTGCTGGCGCTGGTGATGGCCGTGCCGGTGGCGCTGTCGTGCGCGCTGTTCCTCACCGAACTGGCCCCCCGGCGGTTGGGGCAGGTGGTCGGTTGGTTGCTCGACCTGTTGGCCGCCGTGCCCTCGGTGGTCTACGGGCTGTGGGGCGTGTTCGTGCTCGTGCCCGCGTTGGTGCCCGTGCAGCGCAGCCTCGACCGCACGCTCGGCGGCGTGGTCCCGCTGTTCGACAGCCGCAACAACACCTACGGCCGTTCGGTCTTCGCGGCGTCGGTGGTGCTGGCGATCATGGTCCTGCCCATCGTCGCCGCCTTGGCCCGCGAGATCTTCCGGCAGGTGCCCCGCTCGCACCGGGAAGCAGCGTTCGCTCTCGGTGCCACCCGCTGGGAGGTCATCCGCCTGGCGGTCCTGCCCTACGGGCGCTCCGGCATCGTCGGAGCCGTGATGCTCGGCTTCGGCCGCGCCCTGGGCGAGACCATCGCCGTGGCGCTGGTGCTGGCTGCGTCGTTCGACATGAACCTGCACATCTTCGAGCCCGGCGGCAACACCATCGCCGCCAACATCGCCACCAAGTTCGGCGAGTCGGGCGTGGGCGGCCGGGAAGCGCTCATCGCCAGCGGCCTCGTGCTCTTCGCCATCACGCTGGTGGTCAACGTGGCGGCCCGGGGGATCGTCCACCGCAGCGCGGTAGCCGCCGAGGGCCGGCCGTGACCCGCCGACGCTTCGTCAACGCGCTGGCGTGCGGCCTGCTCGGCGCGGGTGTCGTGGTGGCCTTGATCCCGTTGGTGGCGGTGCTGGGCTACGTGGTGGCCCGGGGCAAGGACGCCTTTTCCATCGACTTCCTCTACCACTCGATGAAGGGCGTGGGGCCGCTCGATCGGGCGGGCGGCGCCTACCACGCCATCCTCGGCACCTTGGAGCAGGTGGCCATCGCCGCCGTGCTGGCCGTGCCGCTCGGGCTGGCCGTCGCCGTCTACATCGTGGAGTACGGCGGCACCCGCCTCGCCCGCACCGTCCGCTTCTTCGTCGATGTGATGACGGGAATCCCCTCGATCGTGGCCGGGCTGTTCATATTTGCCTTCTGGGTGCTCGGGCTGGGGCAGGGCTTCTCCGGCTTTGCCGCCGGGCTGGCCTTGGCGGTGTTGATGTTGCCCGTGGTCATCCGCTCGGCGGAGGAGATGTTGCGGTTGGTGCCCGACGACTTGCGCGAGGCCTCGTACGCACTGGGCATTCCCCGTTGGCGCACCACACTGTCGGTCGTGCTGCCGACCGCTTCGTCGGGCATCGTCACCGGCGTGATGCTGGCCATCGCCCGGGTGACGGGGGAGACGGCGCCGCTGCTGCTCACCGCCTTCGGCTTCGACGCCATTCGCCGTTCGCCGTTCGACGGCCCGCAGTCGGGCTTGCCCCTGTACGTGTTCTCACAGGCGGGTTCGTCGTTCGAGCCCGCCATCGAACGGGCGTGGGCCGGGGCACTCACCCTCATCGGCCTCGTCCTCATCCTCACCGTGGTGGCCCGCCTGGTGGCGGCGCGCACCCGCGTCCAGCAGAGCTAGGAGCCATGTCGAAGCGCATCGAAACCCGCGACCTGCGTGCCTGGTTCGGCTCGTTCCTCGCCATCGACGGCATCTCGTTGACCATCGAGCCCAAGCAGGTCACCGCCCTCATCGGGCCGTCAGGCTGCGGCAAGTCGACGTTCATCCGCACGTTGAACCGCATGCACGAGGTGATCCCGCGGGCGCGGGTGGAGGGCACCGCGCTGCTCGACGGCGACGACATCTACGACGCCTCCGTCGACGTGACCGAGCTGCGCCGCACAGTGGGCATGGTGTTCCAGCGGCCTAACCCGTTCCCCACCATGTCGATCCGCGACAACGTGGCCGCGGGGCTGCGCCTCAACGGCATGCGCCGCAAGGCCGACCTCGACGACGCGGTGGAGAAGTCGTTGCGGGGCGCGGGCTTGTGGGACGAGGTCAAGCACCGGCTCGACCGCCCGGGCGCGGGCTTGTCGGGCGGCCAGCAGCAGCGGTTGTGCATCGCCCGCGCCATCGCAGTGGAGCCCGAGGTGCTGTTGATGGACGAGCCGTGTTCGGCCCTCGACCCGGTGTCGACCTTGACCATCGAAGACCTCATCGTCGACCTCAAGGACGAGTACACGATCGTCGTCGTCACCCACAACATGCAGCAGGCGGCGCGCATCAGCGACATCACCGCCTTCTTCACCATCTCCGGCGCAGGTGAGCCCGGGCGGCTGATCGAGGTGGGCGAGACGTCGAAGATCTTCACCAAGCCCGACGACGAACGCACCGAGGCGTACATCACCGGGCGGTTCGGTTGAGGGCACGACGCCGGGCCGACGTTGCCGAGGCCACGGCGCTGGGCGCCAGCCGGTCGGCGGCCGCCGAGGCCGAGGCTCGGCGCCTGCGGGAGGCCATCGAACACCTCCCGGTGGGCGTGGTGGTGGTGGACGAGCACGGAATGGAAGTAGCGCGCAACGCCCGGGCGTCGGCCTTCGTGGGCGAGCGGCCCACCGACCTGTTGGTGGCCGACGTGGTGCGCCAGGTGCTGGCGACCGGGCGCGACGAACGGGTGGTGGAGTTGCTCGGTCCGCCCGCGCGCGTGTTGCGGGTGGTGGCCCAGCCGTTGCCGTCGGGAGGCACGGTGGCCTTCGTCGACGACGAGTCGGAACGGGCCCGGGTGGACGCCGTGCGCCGCGACTTCGTGGCCAACGTGAGCCACGAGCTGCGCACGCCGATCGGTGCCCTGAGCGTGTTGGCCGAGACCATGGCCGACGAGGACGACCCCGGCGTGTTGAAGCGGCTCGCCAACCGGCTGGCGGGCGAAGCCGACCGGGCCGCCGCCTTGGTGGCCGACCTGCTGGACCTGAGCCGCATCGAAGCGGCACCGTTGCCGATGGCGAAGGTGCGCATCGACGAGGTGGTCGACTCCGCCGTCGAGGTGGTACAGCCCATTGCGGAACGGGCGTCGATCTCGGTGGAGGTTGCCGCTGGTCCTGCGGTGTCGGTGCGCGGCGACCGCGACCAGTTGGTGTCGGCCGTGAGCAACCTGTTGCACAACGCCGTGCACTACTCCGACGCCGACAGTCGGGTCGACGTGTCGTACGGCGTCGAGGGCGGTTGGCTGTCGGTGGCGGTGCGCGACCGCGGCATCGGGATCCCGGCCAAGGATTTGGAGCGGGTGTTCGAGCGTTTCTATCGGGTCGACCGGGCGCGCAGCCGTCGTACCGGCGGTACCGGGCTGGGCCTGGCCATCGTGCGCCACGTGGCCACCAACCACGGGGGCGACGTGGAGGTCTCGTCGAGCGAGGGTGAGGGCTCCGTGTTCACGTTGCGATTGCCGGTCGATGGCTGAGCCCCGCTGCCGCGTGCTCGTGGTGGAGGACGAGGAGTCCTTCGTCGAGGCGCTGACAGTGGGGCTCAAGCGCGAAGGCTTCGACGTCACGGTGGCCCGCGACGGGCGCCAGGCCTTGGACGTGTTCGAGGCGGCCCGGCCCGACTTGGTGCTGCTCGACCTCATGCTGCCCGGGCTGTCGGGGATCGACGTGTGCCGCGAGCTGCGCCGCATCTCGCGCACGCCCGTGATCATGGTGACGGCCAAGGACTCCGAGGTCGACACGGTGGTGGGCCTGGAGGTGGGGGCCGACGACTACGTCACCAAGCCGTACCGGATGCGGGAGCTCGTAGCCCGGATGCGCGCCGTGCTGCGCCGGGCGAGCGCCGACGCCGACGGAGCTGCGGCAGTCGCCGAAGAGCACGAGGTCTTGGCGGCGGGCGAGGTCCGCCTCGACCTGGCGCGCCACGAGCTCACGGTGCGGGGCGAAGCGGTGCCGTTGCCGCGCAAGGAGTTCGAGGTGTTGGAGCTGTTGATGGAGAACGCCGGGCGGGTGCTCCCGCGCGAGTCGTTGCTCGACCGGGTGTGGGGGCACGACTACGTCGGCGACACCAAGACGCTCGACGTCCACATCAAGCGGATTCGGGGCAAGATCGAAGACGACCCTGCTCATCCGACGTACATCACGACGATCAGGGGTGTCGGCTATCGCTTCGAGGCGAGCCGACCGACCAGCGGGGAGAACCGGTGACCGAAACCAGGCGAGCGTTCCACGAAGAGCTCGACGAACTGCAGGCCGACGTGGTGCGGCTGGGTGCCATGGCGGGCGAGGCCATCCAGGCGGGCACCGATGCGTTCCTCGACGCCGACCTCAGTTCGGTCGAACGGCTCATTGCCAACGACAAGCCGATCGACGACCTCATGCACTCGATCGAGTCGCGCACGTACTTGTTGCTGGCCCGACAGCAGCCGATGGCCGTCGACCTGCGCACGCTCGTGACGGTGCTGCGAATTATCCACGAGATCGAGCGCACGGGCGACCTAATGGTGAACGTGGCCAAGGCGGCGCGGCGGCTCTACCCCTACGAGCTCGAGCCGAAGGTGCGCGGCATCGTGCACCGCATGCGCGAGCAGGCCGCCGTCCAGTTGAAGCTGGCCGTCGCCGCATTTGCCGAGCGCGACCCGGGCCGGGCCTCGGCGCTGAGCGACATGGACGACGTGATGGACGACCTGCAGAAGGACCTGTTCCGCACGATCTTCGCTTCCCAGGTCGACGACGAAGCGGGCATCCAGCGAGCGGTGCAGATCGCCTTGGTGGGCCGCTACTTCGAACGCATCGCCGACCACGCGGTGAACACGGGCGAGCGCGTGGCCTTCATGGTCACCGGGCAGTTCCCCGACGACTACCACCACGCCGAGGTGAAGCCGTCGGAGGATTGATGTCGCAGTAGTTACAAGCCCGCTCGTAACTACTGCGAAATCAATGAGTGATTCCCGGTCAGCGGTGCTCCACCGATCAACAGCCTGAACCCGGCGTCGAACGACTCCTGCCGCAGCAGCTCGCGGTAGCGGCGGTGCCACGCACCTGAGGCCAGGTCGTCGGCCAAGCGCTGCATGGGCGCCTGCAGGTCAAGAGCGGCCATGCCCGAGTTGGCCGCCTGCACGGCCGGGTCGAGGTACGCCTCGGGCCGTCGCCAGTGGGCGGGGAGCACGGCGTCGGTGAAGTCGGCGGGTAGGTGCAACGGCACGACGTACTCGGCATCGAGGGCATCGGCTGTCTCCGCCACCGTGAAATCGGGGAGCGGCATGTCGGGCAGGTAGTCGCGGACGAGCCAGAACTCCCGGTGCAGCGCGGGCTCGAAGGTCAGCACCACCCAACGCCGCGCCACCCGTCGCAGTTCGGCGCAGCCTGCGGCCCGGTCGCGCCAGTGGTGCAGGGTGAGGATCGCCATGGCCGCATCGAACGACCCATCGGCGAAGGGCAGCGCCTCGGCCACGCCCCGCACCACCGGTGCCGAGCCGGGCGCGCGCTGGGCGATCATCACCGTCGAGGGTTCCACCGCCACGACCGAACGGTCGTCGGGTTCGTACGAGCCCGCGCCTGCCCCGACGTCGACCACCGTGCGGGCCTCGGCTAACCCCCCGTGGATCACGCGGGCCCAGCGCGGGTCGGCGCGGCGCAGCGCCGAATACCCCTGCCCGATGACGTCGTAGTCGATACGCCGAACGCTACTCAGGCACGAAGATGCAGAACGGGTGGCCCGCCGGATCGGCGTAGACGTACAGGGGTTCGTCGGCGTCGTCGGAGCGGTCTTGCAACACGCGAGCGCCGAGCGACAACGCCCGGTCGTGCTGCACGGCGAGTTCCTCGACGCTGCCGACGCTGAAGTCGAGGTGCAACTGCTGCGGCACCGTCCCCTCGGGCCACGTGGCCGGCGCCAGGGCGGGCACCTCTTGGAAGGCCAGCCTGGTGCCGCCCGCCGGGTCGACCAGCACCAGCCCGCTCATGCGCCGCCGCCCTCGGCGTCGAGTGTGGCCCGCCACGCTGCCTTGCGAGCGTCTTCCGCCTCGAAGGTGTACGGCCGTTCGGCGTACGTCTGGGGGTCCCACTCGGATGCACCGGCGGCCAGCAGGTCGCCGCCGTAGACGTGCAGTCCCACCGTGTACACAGGCAGCGGGTTGGTCACCGTGTGGATCACGTCCTCGGCCAGCACGCCGACGTCTCCCTCGGAGAACACCCGCCCACCGACCCGCTCCAGCCCCCCGTCGGCGCGCTCGTAGAACACGTTCTCCTCCTGCCCCCGCACGGTCGCCACCACCGCCCACATGCGGTGCTCGTGGGGGTAGAAGGCGTAGTGGGGGAGGACCACCACTTTCACGATGGTGAGGTCGTCGTCGCGGTGCAGCGGCTCGCTGGCGTCGAAGGCACCCAGCGCCTCCGACAACTGCGGGTCGCGGAGCCAGCGTTCGACCACCTCGGCGACTGCGTCCTGCGTGCCCGCCGCCCGCACCTCGTCGACCAAACGCGCCCGCGCCGTCATCGCGCCATGATGCCGCAATGCTGACGTTGCGAGCGGGTGGGGCAGCGGTCGACCTCTACCCCGACGACGGCGGGCGCATCGGCCAGATCACCGCGGACGGCCGTCCCTTCCTGCGCCCCGACGAGGGCGAAGGCTGGGCGTACTGGGGGAGCTATCCGCTGCTCCCGTGGTGCAATCGCATCCCCGGCGGCGAGCTGCGTTTCGAGGGAAACGAGTACCGCCTCCCGGTCAACTGGCCCGACGGCACGGCCATCCACGGCCTCACCGCGTGGGAGCCGTGGCGGATCGACGCCGCCGACGACACGACAGCGGCGCTGAGCATCGACGTCGAGCAAAGCCCGTACAACGTCACCGGCCGCCAGCGCTTCACGCTTGCGGCGACGCATCTCGACCAGGTGCTCGAAGTGGTCAACAACGCCGAGCACCGGGTCCCCGTCGGCCTCGGCATCCATCCCTGGTTCGCCCTCGGCCCCGTGGCCCTGCCCGCCGAGCTGGTGTGGCCCGCGGTCGACTGCCTGCCAGTGGGCGCCCCCCGCTTCACCACAGGCGACGAAGACCTGCGCACGTCGACCCTTC
The DNA here is from genome assembly GCA_035536915.1 of Acidimicrobiales bacterium. Taxonomy (NCBI): domain Bacteria; kingdom Bacillati; phylum Actinomycetota; class Acidimicrobiia; order Acidimicrobiales; species Acidimicrobiales bacterium. The sequence goes on along the minus strand of DATLNE010000048.1, from coordinate 2,456 downwards.
CCGCCCCCATGGACACCTGTTTCACCGGCCTCACCGGTACGACAGCGCGCATCAGCGACCTCACCCTCGACTGGCGTGGCCCCGTCACCCAGCTCGTCGTCTACAGCGAGCGGCCGCCGTGGGTGTGCGTGGAGCCGGTCACCATGGCCAACGACGGCTTCCGACTCCACGACGCAGGCGTGCCCGGCAGCGGCACCCTCGTGCTCGACCCCGGCCACTCCGCTTCGGTCGAGTACCGCTTCTCATGGTGACCGAGCGCTCCTACTCCAAGGCCCTCGCTCTCGGCACCCACGCCTTCGTCGGCTACACCGACGTCGGCCGTTTGCTGCCCGCGGCGACCGCCGCCGGCTCGCTTGTGCTGGGGCTGGCGTTGGCGGTTCCCCTCATGCGGGTAGGTGAGTCGGCATGACCGGTTGGCTCGGAGACATCGAAGCAGCAACGAAGGACAACGAAACGTTCCGCACCGTGCTCTTCACGGGTTCGCACACGCAACTGACGGTGATGCGGCTGTTGCCCGGCGAGGAGATCGGCCGAGAGGTGCACCCCGACATCGACCAGTTCATCCGGGTCGAGGTGGGGCGGGCTCGGATCGAGCTCGGACCCGACGAGGAGACGATCGCCGAAACCCACGAGATAGAGGACGACTGGGCCGCCATCATCCCCGCGGGCACCTGGCACAACGTGGTGAACACGGGCGAGGGCGAGCTCAAGCTCTATTCGCTCTACTCACCGGCCGAGCACCCCGACGGCACCGTCCATCAGACGAAGGCCGAGGCCGACGCCGCCGAGGCCGAGCACCACTAGCGCGATTGGCTAACGGGTCAGCGCCCGCAACGAACAGATGTGGGCGGCCTGGTTGGCCTCCAGGCGGACGTAGGGCTGCGGGCCGCGCCACTCGAACGTCTGGCCGCTGAGTTCGTCGAACGCCTCGTAGGGGGCGTCCCACGGGAGGCCCAACAAGGCGAGGTCGAGCGTCACCACGCAGTCCTGGGTGTTGGACGGGTCGAGGTTCACCACCACCAGCACGATGTCCGAGCGGTCGTCGCTGTGCTTGGTGTAGGCGATGACTTGTTCGTTGGTGGTGTCGTGGAAGTGGATGTTGCGCAGCCGCTGCAGGGCCGGGTGCCGCCGGCGGATGCGGTTGACCTGGGTGATGAACGGCGCCAGTGAGTGCGGGGCGTCCCAGTCGCGGACCTTGATCTCGTACTTCTCGGGGAAGTCGTACTCCTCGTTGGCGTCCGACATGGGCTCGTTCTCCACCAGTTCGTAGCCCGAGTAGATGCCGTACGACGGCGACATGGTGGCGGCCAGCACCAGGCGCTGCTTGAACGCGGCGGGCGGCCCGTTGCGCAACGGCCCCGACAAGATGTCGTGGGTGTTGGGCCAGAAGTTGGGCCGCATGAAATCGGCCTTGGGGCCGTGCGCCAGTTCCTCGAGGTACGTGCGCAGGCCTTCCTCACCGTACTGGCCGGTGCGCCACGTGAAGTACGTGTAGCTCTGGCTGAAGCCGACCTCGGCCAGCTTGGCCATCATCTTCGGTCGGGTGAAGGCCTCGGCCAGGAAGAGCGTGTCGGGGTGGGTCTTCTGCACCTCGGGGATGACCCACTCCCAGAAGGCCAGGGGCTTGGTGTGGGGGTTGTCCACCCGGAAGATGCGGACGCCGTGGCCGATCCAGAAGTCGAAGATCTCCTTGCACGCCTGCCACAGGGCGTGCCGGTCCTTGTCGTGCTCGGGCCAGAAGTTGATCGGGTAGATGTCCTGGTACTTCTTGGGCGGGTTCTCGGCGTACTTGATGCTCCCGTCCGGCCGGCGGTGGAACCATTCGGGGTGCTCGGTCACCCACGGGTGGTCGGGCGAGCACTGGAGCGCGTAGTCGAGGGCGACCTCCATACCCAGCTTGTCCGCCGCGGCGACGAAAGCGTCGAAGTCCTCGATCGTGCCCAGGCTCGGCTCGACGGCGGTGTGGCCGCCTTCCGCGTTGCCGATGGCCCACGGACTGCCCGGATCCTTCTTGCCGGCGACCAGGGTGTGGTTGGGGCCCTTGCGGTGCGAGCGACCGATGGGATGGACCGGTGGCAGGTACACGATGTCGAACCCCATGGCAGCCACGTCGGGCAACCGGCTGCGGGCCGCCCGCTTGAGGCCGCCCTCGGAGCGGGGGAACAGCTCGTACCAGGCGCTGAACAGGGCCCGCTCGCGGTCGACCCAGAGCGGGAAGGGGCCGGTGGTGGTGAAATCGGTCGGCGTCCTGCCCGCCTTCTGCGCCTTCTTCTCGAGCTTGACCTCCTGCTGCTCGACGTCGACCGGCTCGCCGGCGGCCTCCTTGACCTCGATGTCGTGGGCCAGCGTGGCCAGCCGGTCGGTCCAGGCCTCGAGCACGTATTCGTGCAGGCCGAGGTCGGCGGGCTCGATCACTGCCTCCCACCTGTCGTTGTTCAGCTCCGCCATGGGCGCCT